>NZ_JBNHHB010000027.1:0-63981 GCF_059091905.1 Arthrobacter sp. Dra40 | reverse complement strand
GCTGCGGCTCGTTCTCCAGCGATTCCACCCGCGTGGCGGGGATCTGTGCGTCGTGGAAGAGTTCGGCCATGCGCGAGGCGGGGCCGGGACCTTCGGTCGCCACGACCACACGCCATTGGTCGCGCACGCGGGAGCCGATGAACTCCATCATTTCGGCTACATCGCCCTGGTAACCCCTCGGCTCCCTGGCCGCGATGGTCAAGGTATCGATGTCCAGCACGGTTTCGTCGTCGGGGTTGAACGAGGTGATGGACCACCACGACACCTGCTGCTGTCCGGCCGTCGCCCGGGTGTCCGCCAGCGAGCGGAAGCCGGCCTGCTCGAGATCGCCCTGCAGCGCCAGATCCAGCGGTGCGTCCCCGCCCTCGGAGGCCGTTGCCCACGCGGCAGCCAAAAACTCGTCGTTCGTCGTCTCCAAGTCGTGTGCGCGGCCGCGCACTTTCTCCGGCTCAATAACGACGGCGATGGACCCGGGCGGCAACTCCCCGACGAACGGCACCATGGCATCCACCAGCACCGGAGACAGCGATTCCATGCCCTCGACTGCCACGCCCCCGGCGATCTTCTCCAGCATGTCCGCCGCCGCCGGCATCTTGTCCTTGAGCTTTGCGGCACGGCTCATGACCGACGGAGTGATCAGCAGCTCCCGGCACGGCGGAGCGTACAACCGGGACGGGTGCTTGACGTTCTCGCCGGCCAGGGACCGCTGGTCCGCCACGGCGAACCAGCGCATCGATTCGACTTCGTCACCGAAAAACTCGATCCGCACCGGGTGGTCGTCGGTGGGCGAAAAGACGTCCAGGATTCCGCCGCGGACGGCAAACTCGCCGCGCCGGCTCACCATATCCACACGGGCATAGGCCGCTTCGGACAGCCGCCGGACGACGTCGGTGAAAGCGATTTCATCGCCGATAGCCAGCGAAACCGGCTGCAGTTCCCCCAGCCCCTGCACCAGCGGCTGCAGCACGGCGCGCACCGGTGCCACCACCACCCGCAGCGGCGCGGCACCGTCGTCGTGCTTGAGCCGGCGCAATACCGACAGTCTGCGCCCCACCGTGTCCGACCGCGGCGACAGCCGCTCGTGCGGCAAGGTCTCCCAGCTGGGGAATTCCTCGATTGATTCATCCGGCAGATAGCTGCGCAGTGCCGCTGCGAGGTCTTCGGTCTCGCGCCCTGTCGCCGTCACCGCGAGCACCACGCCGGCTCCAAGGTTGTCCCCTGGGGCGGGGTCTTGGGGCCCGCCAGCCTCCAACCCCTGAACCATCTCGGCCAGCAACGCTGCCCGCAGTCCGGGCGGTGCACCGATCTGCAGATCCTCGCTGCGCTCGTCCACCGGCCGGGCCGCCTGCCGCCGTACCTTCGCGAACGATTCGTCCTGGGCGAGGGCCGTGCGCAGTCCGTTCAGGCTCATCTTGTTCCATCTTCTTCCGGTGGGGGCACAACACGAATACCCTCCAGTTCGGCGGAACTGAGGGTCAGGGAACCAACTTTACCGCGCACAGTAGGATGGATGCTGGCCCAACCAGTTCCGAGAACCCCGGGAGTCTTCATGGCGCTCAGCGCTTCCACCACTCTTTCCTACCCAGCAGCCAAGGTCACCGAAGCTTTCACTGACGAGGCGTTCCTGCGCCACATCAGCGAACTGGTCGGTGGCACCTTGGAGTCCGTGCAGCGCGACGGCGACGTGTCGGGTGCCTTCACCCTGACCGTGGTCCGCAAGGTTCCCAGCGCGCGGCTGCCGGAAATCGCCAAGAAGATGCTGGGCGACTCGCTGACCATCACCCAGACGGAGCGGTGGCAGGCACCGGCGGCCGACGGCTCCCGCACCGCTGACGTCAGCATGAAGGTGGCCGGAGCCCCGGTGGACGTCAACGCTGTTCAGCAGCTCGTCGCGGACGGAGACTCCACCCGGGTGGACCTCAGCGGCGATGTGAAGTCTTCCATTCCGTTCCTGGGCGGCAAGATTGCCGCTGCCGCCGAGCCGATGCTGGGCAAGGCCCTGAACATCCAGGCGCAGCAGGCCGACGCCTGGCTGTCCGGCCGAGTCTGATCCGGGAGCCGCCGCAGTGAATATTCCGGCCGTCCTGGCCTGGGTACTGATCCTTGCCGGGGTCTGGGCTTTGCTGGTCTGGACACCGCATCTTGTCCGGGTCTCGAAGGATCCCCGCTCCAAAGACGAGCAGGGTGCGATGACCCGCTACTTCACCATGGAGTTCATGAAGGCAACCACCTCCATGATCCTGGGCATCGCCACCTTGGTGATCGGTGCCCGCGGACTAGCGGGTTAGTCCACGAGCCACAGCAGGGGCCGGTCAGCGTGCGCTGCCCGGCCCCTTAGCGTGTAGTCAGTTCGCCGCCAGCAAGGCTTCCTCCAGCGCAACCCAGGCCAGCATCGCGCACTTGACCCGCGCCGGGTAGCGGGAGACGCCTGAGAGTGCGGCCGCGTCACCGAGGATTTCCTCGTCGGCCTCAACAGTCCCCCGCGAACGCATCAACTCGCGGAAGTTGTCCACCACGTTGAGCAGTTGCTCCCGGTCCATGCCCTGCGCCAGGTCGCTCAACACCGAGGCCGAAGCCATCGAGATGGAGCAGCCCTGGCCATCCCAACTGACGCCGGACACGGTCGGGCCGGCGACGCCGTCGTGCACTGCCGCCCGCAGAGTGATCTCATCGCCGCAGGTGGGATTGAGCATGTGCGACTCACCCGATTTGTCGCCGGGCGGCGGATCGGCCAGTGGCGATCCGTACCGTTTCTTCGCGTGGTCCAGGATGATCTGCTGGTACAACTGCTGCAGTTCCGCGCTCACCTCAGTTAACTCCAAAGAACGGACGGACCCCGGCGACGGCCTCGAGGAACGCGTCGACGTCGTCCGTGGTGTTGTAGAGATACGTGCTGGCCCTGGTGGTCGCCACCAGGCCGAGGCGCCGGTGCAGCGGCTGGGCGCAGTGGTGGCCCACGCGCACGGCAATGCCCTTGTCGTCCAAAAACTGCCCGACGTCGTGGGCATGGACGCCGTCCACATCGAACGCGGCCAGCCCGATCCGTTCAGCGCCCGCGGCGGGGCCGAGCACCCTGACGCCGTCGATGGCCGACAGCCCGGCGACCAGCCGCTGGCCCAGTTCCGCCTCCCACGCATGGATCCGGTCCATACCGGTCTCCTTCAGGTAGTCGACCGCCGCGGCCAGGGCCACAGCCTGCGAGATGCGCTGCGTCCCGGCTTCGAAGCGCTGCGGGGACGGCAAATATTCTGCCTTTTCCATGGTCACGGTGGTGATCATGGAGCCGCCGGTCAGGAACGGCGGCATGGCGTTAAGCAGTTCCGCCTTTCCGTACAGCACGCCGATGCCCGTGGGCCCCAGCATCTTGTGCCCGGAGAACGCTGCGAAGTCCACGTCCAGCGCCTTCACATCCACGGCCATGTGCGGCACCGACTGGCACGCATCAAGCACGACGACGGCGCCCGCCTGCCGGGCCAGCCTTACCAGGTCCTCCACCGGGTTGATGGTCCCGAGGACGTTTGAGGCATGTGTGAACGCCAACAGCTTGGTGCGCGGACCGATGACCTCCCCGGCCACGTCGAGGCGCAGCGCACCGGCGTCGTCCACCGGGATGTAGCGCAAGGTGGCACCGGTGCGAAAGGCGAGCTCCTGCCAGGGGATCAGGTTGGCGTGGTGCTCCATCTCCGTGACCACCAGCTCGTCGCCGGGCCCCAGGGCAAAACGCGAGGCTGCTTCCCCGCCCCGGCCGGCGCTGGCGTTGGAGAAGGCATACGCGACCAGGTTGATGGCTTCGGTAGCGTTGGAGGCCCAGACGACTTCGTCGAGGCCGGCATTGATGAACCGGGCGACCGTATCCCGCGCGTCCTCAAAGGCGTCCGTGGCCGAGACCGCGAGCATGTGGGCTCCGCGGTGGACTGCAGCGTTGCGCTGTTCGTAGTACTCCTGCTCGGCCTCCAGTACGGAGAGCGGATTCTGCGACGTGGCTCCCGAGTCCAAATAGACCAGAGACTGGCCGTTCACCTGCTGGTGGAGGATCGGGAAGTCGTTGCGGATGCGCCGCGCTTCGGCATTGTCGATCATGCCGGCGGCATGCTTGAGCGTTGCGGGAGTGGAAACCACAGACACCTGGGGGTGCTCCTTGGATCGATGGCTGGAAGCAGCTTGTCCCGGAGCGACTCAACCGGGCCGACAATACGCAAGACAAGTCTGCGCTAATCATCCCACTTCGCCCGGCGTCGGTCACCTGAGCCATGCCTTACCCACGGGGTTTCGGCCGCCGCGAAACGGCGCTTGCCGGCGCAAGGCCTGTCCGGAGCGGCTATACAAAGTCGCGCGGACTCGTTAGAAACGAATGAAGGACAGTCGTCATCGCCAGACCTTCAGGAGCCTGATGCCCGAACATTCCCAGACACCAAACCGTGCTGAATTGCGCCGTGTAGCCGAAGAATCGTTCGGGTGGGACGTCCTCCGCGAAGGGCAACTGGACGCCATGGCTGCAGCAGCCCAAGGCGAGGACGTGCTGGCCGTGATGCCCTCGGGACACGGAAAGTCGGCTGTCTACCAGGTGCCGGCCGTCGCGTTGCCGGGCACCGCCGTCGTCATCTCTCCCCTGATTGCGCTCCAGTACGACCAGGTGGATGCCATCAACGCGAACTTGGGCGCAGGGCGTGCCGTCGCCGTTAATTCACAGGTGCGGGCCGCCGCCACGCAGGCGGCGTGGGACGCCGTCGGGAGCGGCGAGGCGAAGTTCCTGTTCCTGGCTCCGGAACAACTGGCCCGGGAAGAAACCATGCAGCGTCTAACGGAGCAGGACATCTCGCTGTTCGTGGTGGACGAGGCTCACTGCATCTCCTCCTGGGGCCACGATTTCCGGCCCGACTACCTGACGCTGACCTCAGTGGTGAAGCGACTGGGACACCCGCCCGTCGTCGCGTTGACCGCCACCGCTTCGCCGCATACGCGGACGGAGATCATTGAGCGGCTGGGCCTGCGGGATCCGTTCATCACGGTGCAGAGTTTCGACCGGCCGAACCTCAATCTTCACGTCCTGCGTCACCAGGAGGACCGCGGCAAACGGCGGGCCGTGGTGGACCAAGTAGCGGAACTGGGCGGACCGGGTCTGCTCTACACGGCCACCCGCAGGGATACCGAGAGATACGCTGCCGAGCTGGCCGAGCGCGGCCTGCGGACCGCCGCGTACCATGCCGGGCGCAAGGGCGCGGACCGGGAGGCGATCCATGAACGCTTCCAGGACAACGGGGTGGATGTGGTCGTGGCCACTTCCGCTTTTGGCATGGGAATCGACAAGCCCGATGTCAGGTTCGTTGTGCACGCGGATATCCCGGATTCACTTGACAGTTACTACCAGGAGATCGGACGTGCCGGACGGGACGGCGATCCAGCGCAGGCCATTCTGCACTACCGCTCGGAGGATCTGGGGCTGCAGCGGTTCTTCGCCGGGGGCGCCCCCGACCCGGACGAGCTCGCGGCGGTCTTCAGCGCCGTCCGGGACCACGGGCCGCTCCGGCCCGCCGAGCTGCGCGAACACACCGGGATGACGCAACGGAAGCAGTCCCGCCTGCTCAACCTGCTGGAGCACAGTGGCAGCCTTGCGGTAAACCGCAAGGGTTATCGCGCGGTCGGTGGGGCTGACGCGACAGCGGTTGCGGAGAAGGCACTGCTGGAAGCGGACTCGCGGCACCGGATTGACGAGTCCCGGATCGAGATGGCCCGCGGCTACGCCGAGACGGATCGCTGCCGCCGCGACTGGTTGCTGAATTACTTTGGGGAAGAAACCGACGGCTATTGCGGCAATTGCGACAACTGTGAGGCTACATCCGAAACCGAGGTTGAAGCGCGTGAGGCGGAAATGCCCGAGGGTTTCGAAATCCAGCGCCCGGTGAAACACCGCGAATGGGGGGCTGGCATCGTCATGGGCGCCCAGCCCGACCGCATCACGATTCTGTTCGATTCGGTCGGCTACAAGGACATCGCGCTTTCGGCCATTGAGGCGGACGAGGGTTTGTTGAGGTAGGTACGTCTCTCCGGCAGCGGCAGACCCCCGCCGGCTGGTTGCCGGCGGGGGTCTGCATGCTGCCAGTTGCTGCCTCCTACGGCGTGGCCGGGCGGATCACGATGGTGCCCATCACGGCGTTCGCGGTGGCGCTGTCAGCGGTAGCGGTCAGGCCGCCGGCGCGGGTACCGGTCACCGGCCCGTTGCTGTCGGCGACCAGCCAGCTCAGGTGCCCGGTGCCGGTACCGGCGCCGGTCTGGCGTACTGTCACGCCAGCCGGTGCGGCCCAAGACGTCGTTGATGCGGTCTTGTCCGCCCAGTACGAGAGCACCCAGTCCCCCGCCGCCGCGGCCATCACCGGCGTGGTGTGCGTGGCACGGCTAACCGTCTCTGGCTCGAACCCGAAGGACGCGCCACTGATCTGCGCTCCGCGGTAGACCGTGACTGCCAGCGAACCACGCATGACCGCAGCGGTGCGCACTGTCACCGTCGCCCCGGCATCCTGGGCGGTGGCAACCTTCGAGTACAGCACGGAGCGCATCGACGTCGTCCCGGCCTCCGCAGCCACGTTCCATCCCGTGGGAGCAGTCATTTCGACTGTGCCCGAGTTCGCCGAGAACGCGGCCACCAACACGTCACCGGGTGCTACTTGCGCCGGCAACTGAACGCTGTGGCTGGTGGTGGACGCTGTATTGGAGCTCGCCACCGAACCCACGAAGCCTACCTTGGCAGTGGGATTCGGTTCCGAGGAACCCGTCACTGTCACAGTCCGGGTCACCGAATTGGTTGCGCCGGCCGCGTCCGTGACAGTCAGCGTCACTCCATAACTTCCCGCCGCAGCGAAGGTGTGCGAAAACACCTCGCCCGTGGCCGAAGGACCACCCGTGACCCTCCAGGCGTATGAGGCGATTGCGCCGTCAGGATCCGTTGAACCGGTCCCATCGAACACGCAGGTCAACCCCTTGCATTCCTGCGTGAACGCCGCCACCGGCGCCCGGTTGGCTGGTGGAGGCGTCGAAGTGCTGGTCCTGGCGATCAGCGACTGCCCGGCCCAGTTCGTGCCGTCCCTGCCCGGGCCGCTGACAACCGTCGTGGATCCGGACACCCTGCCGTCCAGGCCGGCTGATTCGTTCCAGTTCACGGCATTAAGGTTGCCGTTGGCGGAGGCCCAGTAGAGCGTATTTCCGGCCAGGAACATCCCGCGGACGTTGCTCCAGTCCACGCCGCCCACCGGTCCGGTGATGACGTGCTGCTGGGCGCCGACCGTGTCCGTGTCCAGCTCGAAGTAGCGCATGAACAGGTTTGGCTGGCCGGCGACCGTGTAGTACATCCGGCCGTTGGAGTAGAACAGTCCAGTCATACCCTGGAGTTCCTGCCCCAAGTTGGCCAGCTTGTAGCTGGAGGTTTGCCGGCCAAATGCAGCCAAATCCGTCCTGTTCAAGTTCCGCAGGTTGAGTTGCCCAGCCGCCCCGATCTGTGTTCCGTTGAAGGACCGCTTTTGCAGGGTGCCGTCGGACATGGCCAGGAACAGGGAACCGTTGGCCACGAATCCGCCGCGGACGCCGTCCCACCCGACGTTGCCGGAGGGCACGCCAGCGCCGGGGACTGCCCTGGTGCCGTCGAAGTAGAGCTGTTGCACGTTGCCCGGGGCGCTCTTGATCACGTCAACCGGAAGCTGCGGCGCGCTTGCCGTCGCCATTTGATACCCCGACGCCAGCGGGAAGTACGCGATGCGGCCGCGATACTGGCCTCCCGCGATCCGGTCGGTGTCTGATCCGGCCCAGAGGCCGGTGGCGGTGGCCAACAGGTCAAAGACGCCGCGTCCACGGTCGCGGCCCGGGTTCCACGCCAGTGCCATGCCGTTGACGGCATTCAGCACGCCGATGCCTTCCCGGTTTTCCGCACCGGGTCCGGCCGCGTCGCCGACGAACGGGTTGTTGGTCCAGCGGTTGTGTCCTCCGAAGTAGATGTGCGTGCCGACATTTTCCAGGGCGTAGATGCTGTCCCCGCCTACCCAGTTGATCCAGGTCGGATCGAGCTGCTGGCCAGTGGCTTTAGTTTCCCAGCGTGTGATGCTGTCACAGAGGCTGGGCGGTCCCGAGCCGTAACCGCCAAACGTCGAAACGGCCACATGTGATCCGTCCGGGGCGAAGTCCAGGTCGTTCACGTAGTAGGCCCGTTGGAAGTTGCAGCGCGCGTCGTACCGGTCCGTGTGCCACGTTTGGTCCACCGTTGCGCTGGTGCCGCCCAGGTTGATCTTGGCAATCTGGTTCCGGTCCGCTCCATTGACCGTGGCGAAGTGGCCGGTGATGAACATCGAGGCGCCGTCCGGTGTCGTATCGAACTTGTGGACGAAGACGTTGACGCCGGCATCACCGCTGCCGGTGGCGCCGCCGACGAATTCAAAGTTTACGGCCGGGCGCAGCGCCCCTGTCGTTGGGTCCAGTTCGGCGAGTTTGCTGCGCTGCTGGCCGCCGATGCTGTCGAATTCGCCTCCGATGAACAACCTGTTGCGCACCAGTTTCATGTCGTGCACGACCGAGACAATCTGCCCGGGATTGAAGCTGGTGATCCGCGCGCCGTTGTTCAGCGCAAGCCTGGTGACTTTCGTGACGCTGGCTCCGTTCAAGGTTCCAAACTGGCCGCCGACGTACAGCGACTGCCCGTCGGCCGACACCACCAGGCTGCGGACCGTGCTATTGAAGTTCGGGGCAAAGGTGTTGCTGATTGCCCCTGTGTTCTTGTTGAACGCGACGATGCGGTTGCGGGTCAGTTCGGGGCCGCCGGTGCTCGCCTGGACCCGTGTGAACGAGCCGCCGAGGATGATCATGTCCCCCGCTTCCGCGATGGAGAACACGATGCCGTCGAGCACGTGCGGTGTGTAGTTAACGGGATTTGCCCGAACAATCTGGCGGTTGTGGTTGACGTCCGCGGCCGTGGCCGCGCCGGGCGCTGCCAGCCCCATGCCGGCGATCAGCAACAGTCCGGAAAATACCGATAAGAATCTTCGCATTGTTATTCCTGTTCTCCCCCCGTACCGCTATCGCGGCGGAATAGCTGCGGTCCCTCATCGGCGAGCCGGACAAAGAGCTCCGAGACCAAAGAAAAGACCCTAGGCTGGACCAATATTGCCCGGGAATAAAGAGCGGGGAAACACTTGGCGGCGCTGTCCCCATACCAGTTCTTCGTCCGCTCTACTCGGATTCCCCTGACCGGGTACGGGCCGGATACTTGCTCCCCAGCACCCCAGTAACGGCATTGGGGATAACGGGTATTTGAAACCTTTATTCTGCCGCGACTCCCGCCTTACGATCGGGTCAGTTTCGCCGTCGGTACTTTCCGGGGGTCGGTACACGCGTTCTTGAGGTTCATCTGGGGGGAAGCATGAAAAGAACGATTGGCCACGCTTGCGCCGCGCTGGGCTTGGTTTTGGCTATGTCCGCTTGCAGCAGCGATGCTTCCGTCCGCGCGCTGGGAAGCCAGCCAACTACGGACGGCGCGTCCGCCGAAACCTTGCCGGAAGCGGCCGGCTCTGATGCCACAGTCGGCGCAAAAAGCGGAAAGGGCGCCACGGCTGCACCCACCCCCTCCACAGCGCCAAGCGCTGCCGCCCGTCCAACAAACCCTCCTCCATCGAAAGATCCATCGCTGGGGCTGAAGCTCAACCCACACGGCAATCTCCCGGCCAAGGTCGGCCAGGCAGGCGTGCTCGGCGAGTCAACCGGCGACAAGTTCGCCGAGATGGAGGCCCAGGAAATTCAAGCGGACTTCACCTGCACCGCCGACACGGCCCAGCCGAGCATTAACGGCCAATTCGTCGCCATCCATTTTTCCGTGAAAGCGCACCCGGAGTTACCTGAAGCAGGCTGGCCCTATTTCGCGATGTCAGTCCATGATTTCCGCGCATGGGACGGCGACGGCGAGCAGATTGCAGATCCGGTGGGCAACAGCGCCGGCTGTGTGGATGAGACAGAACTCCTGCCCAGTCCGGTGGATCCCGGCGGTGACGCCGAGGGGCTGATCATTTTGGATGTCCCGGAGGGCGACGGCTCAGCGTCGTTCCGGATGGGAGGCTTCGAAGGCGCCTACGGCTGGGAATGGGCCTGGTAGAAACCACATACGGCACGGGGGTGCATTTTGGAGTTGGGGACAAAATACAGGGGCGGGTTGTTGCGCCCCGTCGGCAGTGCAACGTCGAATGGTGTGCGCCGAGGAGGGCTGCCGCCAGACCATTCCTGGCCGTTTGTGCTGTTCTTTGCAGGCTTTCCAATCTGGTGGCTGATGGGCTTCGGGGTGCTTGGCTTCCTGCTGATGGCCGTTCCGCTGTCTTATTACTTATTGCGGCGGCGTGCAATCCAGGTTCCGCACGGCTTTGGGATCTGGTTGTTGTTCCTCGCGGTGCTTGCCATGGGGGTCATCGTGCTGTGGATACCGGTGCCCGGACTCCTGCCGGAATCAGGAGTAGAAAGAATTTTTCCATGGGCTTATCGTCTGGCGTGGTTTGTGGCCGTGACTGCGGTGATGCTCTACATCGGCAACACGACTGAGCGTGAACTCCCGCGCAAGCGCATTGTGCTGCTGATGGCCTGGATGTTCGTCATCACCGTTGCCGGCGGGTACGCCGGAAAGTTCTTGTACGGGTTGGATTTCCCGTCACTTCTGGAAATCGTGTTGCCGAACCAGCTCACCTCGAACACCTTCCTCCACAGCCTCATCAACCCGGGGATGGCCCAGGTGCAGGACATTCTAGGGTTCGACAACCCGCGGCCGAAGGCCCCGTTCGAGTATGCAAACTCCTGGGGAGCCAACTTCGGACTGTTCCTGCCGTTCTTCGTATTGTCCTACACCTATGCGCGCTCCTGGATACAGCGCGCTCTTTGGGCCGCAGTGCTTGTGGCTGCCGTCCCGCCCGTCATTTTTTCGCTGAACCGGGCACTGTGGATGGGGCTTGGCGTCCTGGTGCTGGTGGTGGGTATCCGGCTGCTGCTTTGCAGGAAGCTGATTTATGTGGCTCTGCTGGCAGCTGGCGGGCTTGCTGCCGTGGCGGCGCTGGTGCTGACGCCGTTGGGACGGCTCGTGGTGGCTCGGTTGGACACCCCCCACAGCAACAAGGGCAGGGGCAATTTGGCCGAAATCAGTGTCACAACTGTCCTGGAGAACTCTCCGGTCATCGGTTTCGGTGCCCCGCGGACGCGGCAAAACAACTTCAATTCGATCGCCAGCGGGGCTACCCCGGACTGCAGCCAGTGCTCGCCGCCGCAGCTGGGCACCCAGGGTGCGCTCTGGTACCTCATCGTTTGCACCGGGGTGCTCGGGCTCCTGCTGTTCCTCTGGTTCATCGTGCACCGCTATCTGCCCGCGCTGCGAACGCGCGACAGGGAGTCCGCCGCCATGCTCTACGTCGGCGTGTACTTCCTGTGCGTGCTGCCGTTCTACGACACGATAGCCGCGCCGCTCATGACGCTGATGATCGGCATGGGGCTGCTGTGGCGGCGGGAACTGGATCAGCATCCGTTACTTCCTGCACTGCCCGAAACAGGTCGCAGGACCCCACCGGAAGAGGACCTGTCATGAAGACAACACGCCGCAGCGCGGTGCTGCAGGATCTGGTGACCACCCTGGAGCAGCTGTTCCCTGGCTCGGTGGTCACCGCTGGCCTGGCCAAGGACGGCCAGCGGGCCTTCCGCCTGGTGCCCGGGCCACGCCGTCCGCGCATGCTGGTGCCGGCCGGTTCCCGTGCGGCCGCGGCCGACTCGGTCAACCGGCCGAGTGCACACGACTCGTTCCGTCGGTCGCTTCAGCGGCGAATGCTTTCAACCGCGCTCGGGTCACCACTGGGCGGGGCTCTCATGCCCTTCGGGCTGAACGTGACACCAGAGACCGGTTCAATCAGCGACTATCTGGCGGAAACGCTCGGTGTCCCCGTGGTGCTGTCCCTGATGGTGGGGTCCCGAAGGGCCAATCGCAAACCTGTGTTGAACGTGCACACTGAGGACGGGCTGGAAATCGGATTCGCCAAGGTCGGGATGAACGAATTGACGAACCATCTTGTGGACCACGAACACCATGCGCTGCAGACACTGGCCACCGCCGCGCCAACCGAATTCACCGTGCCCGAAGTCATCCACCACGGCAGGTGGCGCGGCAACGCTGTGCTCTTGATGACCGCGCTACGCCCGGTCGGGAGACGGACACAGCGCGGGGTCCCGCTGGAGGCTGCAGCAGCTATTGCAGCTACCGCGCCGGTGCAAAACTGCGCTGTGGAAGCCAGTGAGTGGTACAACACGCTGCGTCAGGACGTGCTGGTGCTGCACACCACCAGGGAGAGCGCGCTGCCGGAACTTCTTGCAGCCTTCGGTGAGCGCTTCGCCGGCCTTGAGCTGCCGTTCGGCGCGTGGCACGGCGATTTCGGTGCTTGGAACATGGCCGCAACCTCCGGCCCGCCGCTGGTGTGGGACTGGGAACGGTACGGCCAGAGAGTCCCCCTGGGCATTGACGCCGTCCACTACGTAACCCACCCCGCGCTGCGGACCATTGACGATCCGGGCGCCGCGCGCCACAGCCTGGTCCGATGCCGGCCAGCCCTTGCACGGGTGGTCGATGCAGCCGCGGGCCCGGCCCATGCCGGCGACCCTGCCGTACTGGATGCGCTCGTGCTGGGCTACCTCCTGACCATCACCGCCCGGTTCACCCTCGATAGCTTGACCACCGACGGGGCGGCAGTGCGCGCCCTGGCGCGCTGGCACTTGCGGGTCCTGGCCGATCAGATGGGGCAACCTGCCCTGACCTTCCACAATTGAGGAGAGCATCTTGTTGACCGACCAACTCCGCCGAACTGCTCGGGCGGGTGCCCGCACCGCCGCCGCATCAGTGGGCCGGCTCAGCGCCGATTTGCGTATGGACCCGTCCTTCCTCATCGTGGGGGCGCAGCGCTGCGCAACCACCAGCCTGTTCCGGATGCTGGCGCGGCATCCACGGGTTCGGCCACCAATGCTGAACAAAGGCATCCACTACTTCGACACCGCGGACCGGTTTCGGCGTGGACCACGGTTCTACGCGAGCCATTTCCCGTTGCGGCGTGCGGGTGAGCAGGCGATCACCGGAGAAGCCAGCCCGTACTACCTCTTCCATCCGCTTGCCGCCGGGCGGATCGTTGAGCAGTTGGGATCGGTGAAGATTATCGTGCTGCTGCGCGACCCGGCCGAGCGTGCCTATTCGGCCCACAAGCAGGAACAGGGCCGCGGATTCGAGCCCCTTGGCTTCGAAGAGGCACTGGAGGCTGAGCCACAGCGTCTGGCAGGCGAGGAGGAGCGGATCATGAGCGACCCTGCCTACCAGTCATTCGCCCACCAGCACCACGCCTACCAAGCCCGCGGGCGGTACGCGTGGCAGCTGGAACGAATGTTCGCCGCCGTCGGCCGGGAGCAGGTGCTCGTGCTGGACGCCGATGATTTCTTCGTTCCCGGACTTCCACAGTGGGACCGGCTGTTGCACCACCTGGGTCTGCCGGGCTGGCGCCCGCCCGCTACGGTGCACACCAATGCCCGGCCCAGCAAACCCATGCCCGGGCGGCTGCGCCGCCAGCTTCGCGCCGAATTCGCCGACGACGACGAACGACTCGCCGCGCTGCTGGGCGAGACCCCGAGTTGGCGCAGGTAGCGCCATGGCACAGACCCACACGAGCCTGGCTCGCCCCAACTGGCTGACTAGTCTGGCAGTGATAACCGCGTGCCTGGGCATCGGGCTTGGATTCCACTTCGCCAAGGAGCCCGAATACAGCGCGCGCACCGACGTCGTCGTGGTCGCCGTATCCGACCTTGCCCTCAAGGGTGAACGCACCGTCGACGTTTCAATAGACTCTGCGGTTCAGCTGCTGCTGTCCGATCGGGTTCTCGGGCAAACTGCACGCAGCCTGGACTACCCTGGCGGCGCTGCCGGCCTGCGCGAGGATGTGACAGTCTCCCCCATCATCAACTCGCGGATTTTGCGGCTCTTCGTATCCGCACCTGATGCACGCAGCGCCCACCGTGCCGTCTCCGACCTGGCAGACAATTTCCTGCAAATGCGCAGCAATTCGCTCGCTGCCGCGGCCCGGGACCGAGCGGAGGCAATCAAGGCACGGCAGGCAATACTGGAGCGGAGCGTTCAGCCAGGGACTGACATCGACGACGGATCGGACGCCGACCTTGACATCGGCAGGCTCAGCCGCGAGCGCGTCCAGCTCGAAGCCGAGCTGACCGCCCTCAACATTCACGAACCAGATCCCGGTTACATCTCCAAGGCAGCGGTGGTCCCCGAGAACAGCCATCGCGAGGGACTTCCGGTCCATGTCGGCTCCGCTCTGGCTGCCGGCCTGACCGTGGCCGCTGGGCTCGCCGGACTGAAGCAGCACCGAAACGCACCGCGGCACCGCAAGGAGGAAAAGTCAGCGTGAGTACTCAAACCGAAGTGGGGACAGACGCCGCCGTCGATGTCATCATGGCCACGCATAACCGCCCCGAACTGTTGCGCAAAGCGATCGACAGCATCCTGGCCCAGGACTACCCAGGAGATGTCAGGGTGACCGTTGTCCATGATCGCTGCCCGGAGGACCCGGCCTTGGCCCGGACTGAAGCGCGCCGGCAGGTAAGGGTGATGAGCAACCGGCGCACACCGGGCCTGGCTGGTTCACGGAACACCGGACTGCTCGCCGCCCAGGCCCCGCTGGTGGCCTTTTGCGACGACGATGATGCGTGGCGGCCAGAGAAGCTCCGGCGCCAGGTGCAGACGATGGCCGCCCAAAACGCTACCGCCTGCGTGGCGGCCATCGAAGTCCACTACGGAGACAAGCGCCTGGTGCGCAACCCGGGAGTAGAAGAGATCACCCCCGAGCAGCTCTCCGGCAGCCGGCTGACCGGGGCACACCCCTCGACCTACGTGCTGCTGCGGGAACACCTCCTAACTAACGTCGGCCTGGTGGACGAGGATCTGCCGTACGGCTACGGCGAGGACTACGACCTGCTCCTGAGGGCAACCCAGCGGGGCAAAGTAGCCGTGCTACCAGAGGTGGTGGCCGATGTGCTCTGGCACCCCGGCGGCTCGTATTTTTCGACCCGTTGGGAAGCAATGGCCGACGGGCTGGAGTATCTGATGGCCAAGCATCCGGCCATCGTCGCCAACCGCCGCGGCCGGGCCTGGATGCAGGGTCAGCGTGCCTTCGCCTTGGCCGCCTTGGGACACCGGCGCGATGCCGTGCGCACCGCGGCTGATTCTCTCTCAGGCAGCCTGATAGAGCCCCGCGCGTACTTGGCGCTGGCCTTGGTGCTCAACCTCGTCAAGGCCCCCGCGGTCGTCCGGGCGCTCAACGCCCGCGGACGCGGTATTTGAGTGCCGACCAACTGCGTGTTGCAGCATAGGCAGCGCGCAGCGGAGCGCTGAGCACACTGGCGATCCGCCGGTCGCGGGCCGGCATCTGCTGCCGCCAAGCGGCGTCCTGACGGATCGGAAGTACCCCTGTTTGAAAGCGCATCGGATTCCCCGCCACTGTGTGGTGGGCGGCCAGCTCGACCGTGCCGGGACGGATATGCTGCGTCGCAGTGACGTTTTGCGCGCCGGCGAAGCGCAGCACCTCTTCGACTGTTTCCAAGGGCCGGGCCATGAAGTCCTCGTAGTGGACGACCATAACCGGGACGCGCAGCAATGACAGAGCATGGAACAAGACGCCATAGAGTGCCCAGCGGGCAACTGCCGCAGCGGTGGAATACCGAGGCATCAGCGATTCCCCGCCCGCAGTCTCCGGGCGCTTGACGACCTTTGCCCAGGAGTACGCCACGCCGCGCGGATCACGGACCACCAGAACGCATTTGAGCCGGACCTTAGCCGCCCGCAACAGGTACGCATAGGCTGGGTGCTTGCTGGAATCGATAATCAGGTTCCCTTCGCTGACCTCGCTGATGCCCCGATACAGCGACCCCAGCCGATCCAGCAACCGCCGCCGCGCCATCCTCCGGCGCGGCAACGGCACCTTGCAGGCCAATTCCGGCAGGTAGCGGTTGCGAACGACGTGGACGCGGTCTCCCACGGCCTCGGTGGCGTTAACCCGGTCCCAGCCGCCGTAGGCCGCTGCACCCACTTGCAGCCAGAAAGGGCATGCGGAGAAATGCCGGCCGCAGCCGCACAGTTCGTCGTCACGCAGGCCGCGCTCCCACAGATGGAGTACCTCGCCGACGCCGACTGCGCCCTGACACTGGGCCAGGCACCTCTCCAACAGGGTTGAGCCGCTGCGGCCGAATCCGCCGAGCATCAGCACAACCGGACGTTCCCGCGGACCCCTCGAATTACTGCCGTTCCTGCTGGCCCCGGTCCGCGCCTCGGCGTGTCGTGCAAAGCCGCCTTTAACACCGTTGGTCGCAGCCCCCGTCTCCGGGCGCTGGCCAGTCACGTTGATCCCCATTCGAAATTCCCCCATGGCTGCGAGCGGGTCCCGCGACTAAACGCCATTGCGCCCGCCGCTCGCCCCCAGACTTTCCCAATAATCATGGCGGCACGGAAACCTGTCAAGGATTAGATCCCGTTGGCTGACGGAAAAAGATGAAAGCGTTCATTTTTCCGTCCCCGGGCTGTTCCGCCGGCTCCGGTTGTGTGCAAGACTGTGCTGCAGCGCACTGTCTTGGGGATTTCGGCGGGGCGAATTGGGAAAAATCTGGGGGCGCCGCCGGCGAAAGCCGGCTGGCAAATATTGGGGGGGTTACTTGTGGACGATTCATCCACGCGTCCTGCATTTCTGGGCCGGGCTATTCGGCGGCATTGGTTGCTGCTGCTGTCGGTGGTGCTGCTGGGAGCCTTAAGCGCGGCAACGTTCGTCGCCGCCCACGTGCCGAAGTACACGTCGACCAGTGTGGTCTTCCTGCAACCGCTCTCGGGCAATCCATTTTCTCCGACTACGCCGGCGACACGCACTGAGCAGTTGGCGGCCCTGACGACAGAAGCGGGACTTGTCCACACGCAAGCAGTGGTGGAGCTCGCGCGGAAGTCTTCCGGTGAAGCATTGGAAGGCGATGTCCTGCAGCTCATTGATGCCCAGGTGCCGCCGAATTCGCAGGTGTTGAACATTACCTACACAGCATCCGCCCCGGACCAGGCACAGTCCGGCGCGCAGGCACTGGCCGAGGCGTATCTGGCATATCGGAGCAGCCGTGCCGCCGACGTTTCGGCAGCACAGGCGGCGGTGCACGAAGAGCAGATAAAGTCGGCCGAACAGATGCTGGACCAGGCGACGACCGCCCTTGGCACCGCCCGGTCGGCTCAAAATCCGGACCGGGGCGCGATCTTGGAATCGGAGCAGCAGGTGACGCTCTATGCCAACCAGCTGGCCCAGCTCAAGATCGAACAGTCCGACGCCGTGTCCGCCTCCGCAGCGCCTGGGGATATCATCAACCCCGCCAGCCTGCCCGAGGGGGCGGACGGGATGAGCCCGCTGCTGATCGGCGGAGGCATCCTGCTGGTGGCGGCGGCGCTGGCCCTCGGCTTGGCACTGATGCGCGAACACTTCGACCAGCGGATTGTTGACGTGGAAGATCTGCGTGCCTCAGGAACCGGCCCGGTGCTGGGCGAAGTCGAGGCGCTGGCAGCCGACCGGCATGACGAAACCAGCCGGGAAGACTACCGCCGGCTCAGCAACGCGCTGCAGCGCGTGACGTGCCTGCCGAGCAATACGCTGCTTCTGACCGGGGTTTCCGAACATCCCGACAGCGGGGAAATCGCCCGGGCTCTGGCTCACGCCTTGGAGGAGGCCGGCATCCAGACGGTCCTGGTCATGGCGGACCACACGACTGTGACCGACCATCGACCTGGAGCTCTACGGCAGCCTGGACTCACCGACCTGCTGGACGGCAACGAGGCTGCGGCCCAGGCCTCCGGACTGCTGGTGCCGGTATCGGAGCACGTGTCGGTGCTGCCCGTGGGGAACCACGCTGACCGGCTGTCCGCACTGGTTCAGCACAAATCCTTGGGCAGGGTCCTGTCCGAACTGAGCCATCCTTCCCATCTGCTCCTTGTAGCTGGCCCCGCAGCGGGTTCCGCCACCGGGGGCGCACTGATCCGAGCCTGCCGGGAAGCTGTTCTGGTGGCTACGGAGGGCACAGCAACGATGACCGAGGCCTCCAAGGCCAGCGCAGCGGTTGTGGGCGAAGGCGGGGCCGCACTGCTGGGATCCGTGCTCGTGCGACGGGCATCCCGAAAGCGCAGAGCTGCAACGGAAATCTCCGCGCACCGGAAGCAGGATGCCGGCGCACCCGTGCCGGCGGCCACCTCTTTACAGACCGCCGCAGTGAGGCTAAACGCCGGTGACTCAGCCGGGCCGGAGGAATCCCGTACCCGGAAGACGGTTCCAGACCGGGCCGGCGGGGCGGACGCCGACCAGCCCGTGCCGCTCACCAGCAACTAACCGCGGCGGGGGCATGGCCAAGCAAGGAAGCCCGCGCGTTCGCAACGATCACGAGGACGGCCACGCGGCCGTCCGCCGAATAGCCCGCGCGGGAACCGCTAACATCCTGGGCAGCGGCGTCTCAGCCGGCGCCAACTTCCTGCTCATCGTCCTGATTTCCCGGCTCTGGGACCTGGAAACAGCTGGTTCCCTCTTTGCCGTGACATCGCTGTTTCTGATCGCGCTCGCACTGTGTCAGCTCGGCGTGGACCAGGGACTGGTGCGGTTCATCGCTTGGAACAACGCCAGGTCCGAAGGCATGCACAATCGACGGCTGGTCCTCGAAGGCCTCGGTGTCGCGCTGGCGTCGAGCCTGTTGGTCATGGGTGCGGGCATGCTCGTGTCCGGGCCGCTGGGTCAGCTGCTCGGCGGCGTACCGGCGACCCCTGAAGTAATCGTTGTGTTCGCCGCTGCGCTGCCGGTCGCCGCTGCCTACGAGCTTTTGCTGGCCGTCGGCCGGGGGCTGGCACACATGGGACCAACGATCGTCGTCGAACGTCTGCTGCGCCCCGCTGTCCAGGTCACCTGTGTTTTGGTGGCCGGGCTGGCAGGGACCAATGCCGTGGCGCTGGCCTGGGCGTGGACGCTGCCGTATGCGCTCGGGTTGGTCGTGGCCGCGGGGTGGCTGTTCCGGATTTTGCGTGCGAATCCGGGCATTCTCACAGGGTGGGCTCACGAAAATGCCAGCGCCGGAACCTGGTCAGTCCCCGCCAAGGTCGACACCGTCGTCGTGGATCCGAGGCACGTTGACCAGGCACGGACGGCTTTCTGGAAATTCACTGTTCCCCGCGGCCTTTCAAGACTGGCGCAGGTAGGACTTCAGCGGGCAGACATCGCGCTCGTTACCGTGCTCGCCGGCCCGTCGGCCGCAGCGCTCTACACAGCTGTGACTCGGTTCCTGGTACTGGGCCAAATGGTCAACAGCGCAATGCAGCAGGTTAGTGAACCACAACTCGCACGGCTGCTGGCACGCGGACAACTGACTCAGGCCAAGATAGTGGCGCGGAAGATGACGCTCTGGGCCGTAATGATGACGTGGCCGGTGTACCTGTTGACTGCTGCCCATGCGGAGTGGTTACTGCAGATGCTGTTCGGAGCGTCCTTCGCCGCGGCCGCCGGAAGCTTGCAACTGCTGGCTGGCGCCATGCTGTTGGCGGCGGCGATGGGTCCTCTGGACGTCCTCCTGCTGATGGCCGGACGCAGCAGCCTGTCGCTGATCAACGCCGTGGCGGCGCTGGCTGCCGACGTGATGCTGTGCCTGCTGCTCATTCCGGTACTGGATGTCTTGGGTGCGGCAGTGGCTTGGGCATCGGCGATCGTACTCAAGAATGTTCTGTGCCTTGTTCAAGTGCACCGGACGCTCAAGATCGTGCCGACCTCTCGGGAGGTGGTGGCGATGGGTGCTTTCCTGCTGGTGGCCTTCGGTGCCGCCCCGTGGCTAACCAATCATCTGTTGGCTTGGCCGCCGGCTGCCGAAGTGTCGGTGTTGGTGGCCTCTGCCGTCTCCTACGCGGCGGTAGCGTGGCGGCGGCGGGCGGGACTTTTGGCCGGTGCGATGGGCCAGGAAACGCCGCCGGTCGGGGCGGCCAACTCCAAAGCTCTGCGGGACGACCAATGGCAAACAGCCCGCCCGGCACAGCCAGCCACTCAGCCCGAGTAATGTCACGGCTAAGTTTGTGCATGCAGCCTTCAGGAGGGCCCGGATGACACCGCGCGGGCTCATTGCATCCGTCATCGCAATGGTGTTCCTTGCATCCTGCTCCTTGCCCTTACCGCAGGTCGATCGGTGGGCGCAGCCGGGTTGCAACGTGCTCCTCGGCGTTGCACCCAACCCCCTGCCGGATCAGACCTGGGACTCGGCACTTACCGATTTCGAAGCTGCAGTAGGACGACGTGTAGACATGGTGCGCTACTACAAGCGCGGTCAGGAGAAAGTGTTTCCAGACGCATCTGAGCTCGCCCGGGCCAGCGAATCAGGGCACAACAGGACCCTCTTCTACAACTGGAAACCTGAAGGATTAACATGGCGGCAAGTGGCTAAAGGCGCTGCGGACCAATACCTCGTGCAATTGGCTGACCACATAAACGCGCACGTGGATCGGCCGTTCTTCCTATCCTTGAACGCGGAGATGGAAGACGAGGTCAGCACCTCCCGGAAGTCCGGACAAACTGCTGATGATTTCCGACGTTTTTTTCGCCATGTCGTGTCGATACTGCGGACTAACGGTGTGGACAATCTGGTCACAGTGATGAACTACACCGGCGCCGAAAAGTGGTATGCGCAGGAGTGGTTCGGCGACCTGTACCCGGGCGACGATGTCGTCGACTGGATCGCCCAGGATCCGTATGCATACCCGGGGTCCGGCACCACGGACCTGCACGGACTCGTCAACCGCTCCAGCGGCGGGGACTGGCCCGGCTTCTATAACTGGGCAGCAGAGAACTACCCGGACAAACCTCAGATGCTCGCCGAATGGGGAGTTGCGGCAGGAATTCCACCTGCAGACGCGAAAACCGCCTTTTTTCAAAACGCCGCTGAGGACCTGGCGGAGCTGCCGAAGCTGCGCGCGTTGGTTTACTGGAACCATTCCGGCCGGACCGAGGAAGGCGATAGTCCGGTGGGAGACACTTCCATCGATTCCCATCCGAATGAGCTGGCCGCTTTCCGTAACTTTGCGAGTAATCCGGCAGTGCGCTCCCCCGCTGTATGCCGCCTCGCGCACGAGTGAACCGGCGTGCACGTGGCCTAACGCTCCTGGAAACCGCGGCAATGGCCCTCACATCGCGATTCTTTGACTGCCACGGACAGTGAAGTCCACATTCCAGTAGGGACATTGGAAATTACTCTATTTCCGCGTCATTACGACTGCCAGAATAACGTTCCATGGACCAATTAACCATTGTATTTGCTGCCTTCGGGATTGGCATCATTGTTGGGCTGACGGGAATGGGCGGTGGCGCCCTGATGACTCCGATGTTGGTGCTCTTTTTCAATGTGCCACCGCTGACTGCAGTCTCTAGCGATCTTCTTGCCAGTGCAGTAATGAAACCGGTTGGATCTGCAGTCCACCTGAGGCGAAAAACCGTGAATCTACAGCTGGTTAAATGGCTGGCTCTGGGGTCCGTACCGTCGGCTTTTTGCGGCGTCCTGACACTCAAGGCGCTAGGCGATGACGCCCGTGTCCAAGATGGAATCAAGCTCGCCCTGGGTTGCGCTCTGATGCTCACCGCTGCGCTTTTGGTGGTCAGGGCCTACATGCGGCTGATCGAACGAGCCAAGACACGCAACGGGCAAGGCGCTAAGCTGCCGCAGGATCGACCGGAAGTTGCCGCCCGAATCCTACCGACGGTGCTGCTCGGCGTCATCGGTGGTCTGATTGTCGGTATGACGTCCGTGGGGTCAGGTTCGATCATGATCATCGGTCTCATGATGATCTACCCGGGGTTGAAAGCTTCTCAACTGGTGGGCACCGACCTGGTCCAAGCCGTTCCGCTCGTTGTGGCGGCTGCCGTCGGACACATGCTTTTTGGTTCTCTGGACCTGGGCCTCGCCCTTCCACTCATCGTGGGCAGCATTCCGGGCGTCTGGGTAGGAGCACAGATGTCGTCCCGGCTCAGCGGCGGTTTCGTCAGGCGCGCTTTGGCCTTCGTGCTCCTCGCATCGTCGCTGAAGATGCTCGGTGTGGACAACACCTCAACGGGAGTGATCCTGGTCGCAGCACTGCTCATGGCGCCACTGATCTGGATGTTTATCCGCCGCCAGCGGGGTTTCCCTGCCTTGGCCTGGACCGAAAAGCAGGAACGAGCCCGTGCCATGGCAGGCCAACGATCATCCGAGGTGGGGCCGTGACTGACTGGACCGGGTCACTGCACGAGCCGGTTCTCGCGCTGTCCGGCGCCGAACTGGACGAGCTTGAGCTGCTCGTCGGCGGCCTTTACGCTCCGGCTGACGGCTACTGCCTGCCCGGCCAGAACCCGCGTGATTGGCCACGTGAGTTCAGACTGGCTGTTCCCTCCTTTCTTGCCGGCCGAGCGATCGCTGGCCGTGGGCTGCTGCTGTCGGACCAGGAAGGAACCCCGCTGGCCCGGCTCGCGGTTGCACAACATGACAGCGGGCGCTGCCCCGCTGGGCCAAACCAGGCAGGCATGGTTCACTTGGCCGGCACCTTGAAACCGCTGCAACCAGCCGAGCACCCGCCGGCCCGGGAGTTGCGCCTCACCGCTCCCCTGTCCCAGCGCGGCGGGCCATATGTTGTCGCTGCGTTCGCTGCGCCGCCTCACCCGCGCCAGGTTGCCAAGGCGGTAGCGGCAGCCCATGCCGAAGAGTGCCGTCTGGTGCTGGTTGCAGTCGATCGTTCGGCCGCCGGCGGACGGAGTTGCCGGCCGCTCTTGGCCAGCCTGCAGGAATGTGCAATGCAGGTGCCTGGCGCTCTGGTCCGGCTGTTGGTCGTTCCCGACGCGGACGAGGGGACACGGGTGTTCGGGAGTGTTCTCGCAAACCTCGGAGCTGCCGTCATTCTTGATTTCACCGAGGAGGTCGCTGAGATCCTGCAACCGGCCGGCGCTCCAGCGGCACCTGTCGCGCTGTCCCGAGTGCCGCGCGATGGGCTGGTGGTTCTCTTCACCGGGCTGTCCGGCTCCGGCAAATCGACCCTGGCCCGCCGGCTGGTGGAAGAACTGCAAGCCGCTGACCACCGAGAGGTCATCCTGCTTGACGGCGACGAGATGCGCCGGATGCTGTCGGCAGGACTGGGTTTCTCGGCCGCAGACCGGGAGCTGAACGTCCGGCGGATCGGTTGGGTGGCGGCACAGATCTCACGGGCAGGTGGCATAGCCGTTTGCGCCCCGATTGCACCCTTCCAAGCTACACGCAGCGAGTGTGAGACCATGGCCCGGGAGTCGGGCAGCTACTTGCTGATTCACGTCTCGACGCCGTTGGAAGTCTGTGAGGCCCGTGACCGGAAGGGACTGTATGCCAAGGCGAGGGCGGGCCTTGTCCCGGAATTTACCGGGATCAGTTCACCCTATGAGGTGCCGCGGAAGGCCGATTATGTGGTGGATACCTCCCGTGTCGAGGTAGACCACGCTGTGGCGGAGATTCTCACTCGCGTGAGATCCGCGCAGATGCCCGCTGCCGCCGTGGCCGGCGAATAGCCGTCAGCATACTCAACATCCCTCAAGGATCTGTGGCGGAACCTAACAGCCCCACCCGTGGCATGAGCGCACGGGCGGGGCTGTACGGTGCAGGCACGTCGGTCAGGCAGCTCCTACGATCATGCCGGCACCGACCGTCGCATTGGTTGCTTCGTCGATCAGAATGAAGCCGCCAGTGTGCCGGTTTCGCCTGTAGTCGTCGGCAAGCAACGGCGCAGTGGTCCGCAGCCGGATCCGTCCGATTTCGTTGAGGCCCAGCGAGTCCGGGTCGGGATTCCGATGCAGACTGTTGATGTCCAGCCCGTACTGCAATTCCTTAACCAACGCCCGGGCATTGCGGGTAGTGTGCTTGACCGCAAGCTTCTGTCCCCGTTCCAGCGGTTTCTCGCTCATCCAGCACACCATGGCGTCAATGTCTTGGGCCACGGCTGGCTTGTTGTGTGGCCGGCAGATCATATCGCCACGAGAGATGTCCAAATCGTCCTCCAAGCGCACAGTTACCGACATGGGCGCGAAGGCCTCGTCGATTGGTCCGTCAGGGGTATCAATGGCGCAAATCCGCGAAGGCAGGCCGCTGGGCAGGACGATTACGTCGTCGCCAACCCTCATCACGCCGCCGGAAACCTGTCCTGCGTAGCCGCGGTAGTCGTGGTTGCGGTTCTGGTGCGGCCGGATGACGTACTGTACCGGAAAGCGTACGTCCACCAGGTTGCGGTCGCTGGCAATGTGGACGTTCTCAAGATGATGCAGCAGAGACGGCCCCTCGTACCAAGGCATGTTCTCCGACCGGGACACAATGTTGTCGCCCTGCAGCGCTGACACCGGGATCACCGAGAGGTCGGCAATTTCCAACTTGCTGGCGAATCCGCTGAAATCATGCCGGATTTGCTCGAATACTTCCTGCGACCAGTCCACCAGGTCCATCTTGTTGACGGCCAGAATGAGGTGCGGCACGCGCAGCAGCGACACGAGGAAGGCGTGGCGCCTGCTCTGTTCCAAAAGCCCCTTCCGGGCATCGACCAGAACGATCGCGACGTCCGCCGTCGAGGCCCCCGTGACCATGTTGCGGGTGTACTGCAAATGGCCTGGCGTGTCGGCGATAATGAATTTTCGCTTGGGTGTGGCGAAATACCGATAGGCAACGTCAATGGTGATCCCTTGTTCCCGTTCGGCGCGGAGACCGTCGGTCAGCAGCGCCAAGTCCGTGTATTCGTCGCCTCGTTCCCGGCTGGTACGTTCGACGGCCTCCAGCTGGTCGTTGAAGATGGACTTCGAGTCGTAGAGGAGTCGGCCGATCAGGGTGCTCTTTCCGTCGTCGACCGAACCCGCAGTGGCAAAACGCAGCAGATCCATCAGAAATACCCCTCTTTCTTGCGGTCCTCCATGGCCGCCTCGCTTATTTGGTCGTCGCCCCGGGTGGCGCCTCGCTCGGTAATGCGTGTCGCTGCCACCTCCGCGATTACGTCTGCAGCCGTCGAGGCCGTACTTCGAACAGCCGCAGTCAGGGTGGCGTCACCGACGGTCCGGTACCGTACGTGCGCACTGAAGGTCGATTCGTTGTCCTGCGGCTGGCAGAAGCGGTGTACCCCGAAAAGCATGCCTTTGCGTTCAAATACTTCCCGCTCGTGGGCGTAGTAAATCGAGGGGACGTTAATGCCCTCGTGCGCGATGTAGCTCCAGATATCGAGCTCGGTCCAGTTGGAAATCGGGAAGACGCGGATGCTCTCCCCCAGGTGGATCCGCGGATTGTAGAGGCCCCACAGTTCCGGGCGCTGATTCTTCGGGTCCCACTGGCCGAATTCGTCCCGAAACGAGAACACCCGTTCCTTGGCCCGTGCTTTTTCCTCATCGCGGCGTGCCCCGCCCATCAGGGCGTTGAAGCCGTATTTCTCCGCCGTTTCCAGCAACACCGCGGTCTGGATGCGGTTACGGGATCCGTTCGGTTCCTCCTGCACCAGGCCCCGATCAATGGCGTCTTGCACCGAGCCCACCACCAGGTTCACGCCGAGTTCCCTGACCAAGGAGTCACGGAATTGCAGGACCTCGTCGAAATTGTGGCCGGTGTCGATGTGTACTACGGGAAACGGTATCGGTGCCGGGGCGAATGCCCTCGCCGCGAGATGCAGCATGACAATCGAGTCCTTGCCCCCGGAAAACATCAGCGCTGGTTTCTCCAGTTCGGCGGCAACTTCGCGGATAATATAGATCGCTTCCGCCTCAAGGAGCTTCAGGTGGCTGACGCTGTAGCGCGGTTCCGTGTTCGTTTCGTTCATCTCGTTTCTTCCCCCTCTAGTCATGGCCGCGAGTGGGTCGCGGGTTAGATCGGCGACAGCCGGGTGAGCCGCTGCAATAGGTCGTCCGCCAGGTCCGCCCGGCAGACCAACAGGTCGGGCAAGTAAGCGCTGGGCTGGTTGTAGAGCAGTGGTGACCCGTCGAGCCGGCTGGTGTGTAGTCCACGGCTGCGGGCTATCGCGACGGGAGCCGCGGAATCCCACTCATACTGCCCGCCGCTGTGCACGTATGCGTCCACCTCGCCACGAATGACAGCCGCGATTTTGTAGCCGGCGGAGCCCATGGGCAGCACTGCCGCACCCGTCTCCGTCGCCAGTTGGCTGACGACGGCGGGGGGACGGGTCCGCGATACAGCGATCCGCAGTCGGCGGCCCGGAGGAAAACGTGTCTGCTGCAGCCGCACTACGGGGTCAGCCGTGTCCAAGGTCATCGCAAGTGCCGGCAATGCGACGGCGCCGGCCCGCAAGCTGCCCCGGCACCACAAGGCCACGTGGACCGCCCAGTCCCGGCGCCCTTCCGCGAATTCGCGCGTGCCGTCCAGCGGGTCGACGATCCAGACGCGTTCAGCGCTCAAACGGCCCGGATCGTCCTCGCCCTCTTCGGAAAGCACAGGGTCGTGCGGCCGTGACCGCTGCAGCGCTGCGGTCAGCAGCTCATGCGAGCGCGCGTCACCTTCAGCCTTCAGTCGTTCCGCTGTCCAGCCTTGGATCGCAGCGTCCCGCTGTAGCTGCCGCAGCATCGCGCCGGCTCTGCCTGCAAGTTCCGGCGCAAGCGCGGTGTCCGGAACATAGCGTTCCAATTCCAGGCGGTTCAACGCCTGTGTCTCTGCCCCCATCAGTTTCCCCTTCCACTGTTTTAGTTCGGCTGTCCCTTCGGTGTGCCAGCCTTCGGGCAAACACTGACCCCCTGTCAGTACGCGCCCACCGGACGCACCATCACTTTCACCGTGCGCCACATGATCATCAGGTCACCGGTCAGCGACCAGTTCTCCACGTAGTAAAGATCAAGCCGGACGCTTTCGTCCCAGCTCAGGTCGGACCGTCCATTGATTTGCCACAGGCCGGTCAGCCCGGGCTTGATGTACAGCCTGCGACCAACGTGGCCCTCGTAGCCGGCCACTTCGGACGGCAACGGCGGCCGCGGGCCGACCAAGGACATTTCACCCCGCAGGACATTAAGGAACTGCGGAAGTTCGTCCAAAGAGTACTTGCGCATCCAGGCGCCGACCTTGGTGACACGAGGGTCGTCACGGAGCTTGAACAAGGGCCCGCTGCCTTCGTTGTGCGCCTTGAGCCCCTCAAGTTCGGCTTCGGCGTTCACAGTCATGGACCGGAACTTGAACATTTCAAAGGTGTGTCCGCTGCGGCAAACCCGCCGTTGCTTAAAGATGACATTGCCTGGCGTGTCCCAGCGGATCAGGCAGGCGAGCAGAGCGAAGACCGGAAGCAGGACCAACAGTGCTGCGGTCGAGGCGACGATATCGACGAGCCGCTTAAGCAGGTACCGGTATCCGGAAAACTGAGGCAGGTCGACGTGCATCAGCGGCAACCCCTCCACCGGACGCATTTGAATGCGCGGACCTGCGACGTTGGTGAGCGACAGCGCGACCACGAGTTCGGTGGAACTCTCCTCCAGTCGCCAACCGAGTTCCCGGAGGTAGCCGCTGTGCTGCCCCACCTGTCCCGCCACGATGACTGCGTCCGCCCCGAGGATTTCCACGGCACGTTCGACGTCGTCCAAGCCGGCGACCACGGGGACCTGCCGGGCCGCGAGGGCGCCGCTATCGGCCGGAACGCCGTCCAGCGCTGCACCCACCACTTGGTACACCGCCCCCGATTTCTTGGTGATCTGGTCAATCACGTAAACGACGTCGTCATAAGCACCCAAGACGACGACCTTCGAGAGGTAGTGTCCTTTCTCCCGCTGCTTCGTCAGCCACCGCCGCCAGCCCCAGCGACCCGCCAGCAACGCGACCATGCCGACCGGCACCCCCGCCACAAATGATGGTGCCAACTCGTCTGCTTGCAGGATCAGGAGCACGACGGCGAGCATTCCGAAGGCGCCGGAGCCTGCCCTGATCACTTTCTTGTACTCGCTGGCTCCGACACCGATCACACGCAGATCCCGGGTCTTGCCCACGGCGAGAGCACAGGCCATGACGGCTCCGGTGATCAACGCAAAGGCGATACCGGCCCTGGTCAGTTGATTCCCCACGAGCAGCAGCGCCAAGCCCACCGACAGCATGATGATGGCAGTGTCCGTTGCGAGCAGCTTGGCCTGGTAGCGGCGGGCCCACGGTTTGGGCCTGCCGCGACGCGTGCCGAGACGTGGCACCGCCGGTTTCAGGAGCGTCGGTAAAGAAAGTTTCGACGCGGCTGTCTCGAACTGCAGGGTTTCGGTGCCGACGCCAGCCAGGGGAGCCACAGCGCGTCGCAGGTAACCTTCTGTGGACACAGGGACATCATGCATTGCTGGCGCTCCCCTTCATCGACGCGGACATCCGGTTGTGTTCGTTGGCGGGCATCGGCTTGCCAGGTACTAAAAGGAGCCGGCGGCGGCTGGGGTTGGCGCCCAGAGGGGCACCACGCCGCCGGCTCCGCTTTGAGGGTCTCCGGAGTTCTCCGCGCTTTGCGGAGCGGACGGCCGGATGATCCGGCTGGACCGGGTGTGAGCATGCGCACTTCGGAGACGAGTAATGCCTTCTTGTTGCCCTCATGGCGTGTTCAGCAGGGCTGAGGCGGCAGCCAGTCGCTCGAAAGCCGAGCGGTCGGCTCCTTCCCGTACGCCGTGGCCCGCGGTGGTACCTGGCAGTTCCTCAAGGTGCGCCACCTGGCCGAGGGCTTGCTGGACGCCGGAGCCAGCCAACGGGCGTGCCGGCACGCCTGCCCAGCTTTGTGCGGCCGGGACGTCGCTCAAAACTGCGGACCCCATGCCCACCTGCGCCTGCGGGCCAATGGCAACATCGGAGGCAACACTGCAACACATCTGAAGCCAAGCACCGCGCCCGACCTGCACGCGGCCGGCGAGCGCCGCCCCCGCCCCTATCGTGGCGAACGCGGAAACCACGACGTCATGCGCTAGCGACACCCGCGGCATCACCACCACGTGTTCCGCAACGGTGACCCCCGCAGTCAGCACGCTTTCCGCCAGGATGAGACTGCCTGCCCCTATGGTGAGGCCTTGCGGAAGCGGCCGGCGAATACCGACAAACGTCGCGTAGCGCTCGGAACCGACGCCGCAGTCCGCCAACTCGTCTACCAACCGTTGCCGGACGGCCGGAGACTCGTGGCATACCAACAGTTGGCAATCCGGGTACCGGCGCACCGCCGGTACCGGGCCGAGGACTGGTACTCCGTCGACCTGACGCCCGCGCAACCCGGGGTCGCCGTCCAGCATGCCCACGACGTCCCAGCCGCCTGAAGAGCGCATCGATGCCAGAACTTCCCTGGCCAATCCTCCTGCCGCCACGAGCAGCACTCGAGTCGCAGAATCCCCCATCGCGCATCTCCCCCCAGAAATGGCTTTCAACTCTCTTGTCCGGCAGCGGTTGCCGCAACCGTCATTTTCGTATGAGGCCCACCCGTCCACTGCGGTCTTGAGACGCCCCGCTTCTGTGCTTGGCCCGTGCTGCCCTACCCTCAGAAGCCTACGGAAGCGCACGGACAGGTGGGCGCGTAACGGCTACCTGATCCTCTGCCGCACCTACTCAGGTATAGGCATCCAGGCTTCAGCTTCTGCTCATGGCAGCGGGTGGGAAGTGCTTGCGTTGCCGGTGGGGCGCCACCTGGTACTCACATGCAGGACGACCACTACCTGCGGCATACTGGCCGAGCGGCAGTGGTCGTCCTGATGCTGGCGGCTACAGGTGTTCCCGCCCCAGCTGTTCTCTTCGGTTGATGCCCAGCTTCTCGAAGATACGGTAGATGTGGCCTTCAACGGTCCGGACGGATAGCGACAGTGAGTCCGCGATCTCTGCATTGCGCTTGCCGGCTATGACCAGGGCCGCTATGTCTCGTTCCCGCCGCGTCAGCGACGTGGAGGTAGGGTTCTCGCGGGCTACGGGTGCCGCCTCCTGCCATTGCCCCAACAATGCGTTGATGCGCCGCTGCACCGTCCTGTCGCGTTCGGTCTTGGCAATACGCAACGCCTCGGAAAGCGTGTTAATACCAAGGGAGAACAGCCCTGTGGAATGGACTTCCTCGGCCATGTGGATCAGCTGGTCAAGCTTCCCTGTGGCCACAGCCTCGCAGTACTGGGCTGCCAACAAAGCTTCGCTCCCCTCGATGCCGGCGGCCAGCGTTTGGACCTCGCCGACTCGGTTCAGATTGCCCAGTTGAATCGCCAGAAACCGCAGGGCTAATTCGAAGGAGCCCCACCCGCGCCTTCCTGCGAGGTCGGCCAAGGACTGCAGCTCGGACAGTGCCTTGGTACCGGGGAACCGCAGCAGCCGGGCTGCCGCGGCCACACCCTCGCTGAACAGGCCTGAGGGCCTGTCGCTGTCCGTTCCTGCCGCCGCGTAGTCGGCGAGGTACCGTTCGGCAAGCTCGTCCTGCCCACTCAACATGGCAAAACATGCCCCAACAGCCAGTGCCACCGGGCGCAGACCGTCCGGGTCGTGATGTTCGAGTTCGCTCGCCGCTCCGGCCACTGTGTGGCATGCCTGCGCATACAGGCCCCGGCGACCAAGGATGACTCCGGCGACCAAGTCGACGGCTCCGCCCTGGTAGATGAGACCCTGTGGTCTTGCCGTCCGATAATCTGCCACCGCATCCGCAGCGTCATCCCACCGCCCCGCGGTCAGCAGCGCTCCGATATGTCGAACAGTGACAAAATCCCAACTCGCAACCCTGAGCTCATGCAGCTGAAACATTTGCAGCGCCTTGGTCGTTTCAGTCACCGCAGTTTCGGCCCGGCCGGTGACGGTATGCACCTGTGCCAACAGCGCACCCGCCACCACCGCACAGTCGAGATCCCGGGCCGAGGTCGCCTCTGCGACGAGCACCTGCAGCGGCTCGCAGGCTGCTGCGTATTCGCCGTCGGCGAGCACCTGGCGCAGCCGAAGCAGGCGGAGACTCCGGTTCACCATCCCGGCCGCATCGATACCGGGGACGGAACCGGAACTTGTTGGCAAGCCTTCGGCCTCCTTGATCCAAGTCTCCAGACTGCTGCCGGTCCAGACGTCGCGGGGGCAGCGCTGTTGTGCCGCCAGCAACGCAGCTTCCCTTGCCTGTTCCGCATCACCTGCCGCGACGGCCAGCCCTTCGAGCAACGGGCCACATGTGGCACCGGATTGGCAGAGCGCTCTGACCTTCTGCAGCTGAGCCGCCCAGCGGAACTCTGCGGTCGTGACGGCATCAGCAAAACGCTGCGCCAGCTCTGTCTCTCCTGCGTTGTTGGCCGCCACCGCCGCCGCCAGCAGCTCCTGATCCGGCAGTTGGACGCCGCTGTCCAGCGCCCAGGCCGCACGCCGGAAGAGCATCTCGCCCGTCCCTCCACCAGGCAAAATTTCCTCCATCTTCCTGTACAGCCGCAGCCTCCGAAACACGGGTACCAAAGTCGGCAGAGCACGCGCGTGAACCGGATTACGCAACCGCACGAGGGGCTCCGGCGGCGGTGAGATTTCGACAACCCTGTGTTCCATCAGCCGGTCGATCGCCTGGACGTCCCCGCGCTCGAACATCACACCAAGCGGGACTGCTCCGAGAAGAGCCACAAAGTCGAGTACCTCACGCTCTTCCCCGCTCAGTCCACAAAGCTCCCGTTCGACCAGCTCCGACAGGCGGGCATCCGCCGCAGGCAGCACATTGCGCAAGAACCACACGTCGCGGGTTCTTATCAAGCGCCCCGCCTGCCGTGCCTGTGCGAGAAGGCTCAACAGGAACAAGGGGTTGCCACCGCTGGCTTGAGCGAACGCTGCACTTGCGCTTGCCGCCAGCTCCCCGTGAAGCACCTGGCTGCACAGCTGGTTCACCTGCTCAAGGGTCAGCGGCTCAAGTGAGCGGCGGTGAAGAACCCCCTGCACCGCTTCTCCCAGCAGGGTCGGCGGCTCTGCCCGGCTGGGCCGACTGAGCAACAGAGCTTTGACCTGCATTGAACCCACCAACTGACCGAGAATCTCTGCACTTCCGGCGTCCAAGTCGTGAGCATCGTCCACCACCACCAGCGCCGGCTGGATGCCGGCCCTGCCGGCCTGAAGCCTCTGAGTGAGAGTGCGCATTGTGGAGAATTGCGATTCGAGCTGCCGTGCCGTCAGGTTTGTCAGCAGCGGGGCCAAGGCGCCGTACGGGACCGAGGCAAAGGTCCGGGCGGCATGGATGCGGAAGGGCCGGACGTCGTCGGCCAATTCCTGCAGCACAGCCGTTGCCAATGCGCTTTTGCCCAGGCCGCACTCAGCAACGATCCATGTTCCGTTGCCACTGCGGATACTCTCCGTCGCCGCCTTGACGTCGGAGTCCCGCCCCACCAGGGGGCTGCCTTTGATGGAATCGATCACGACGCCGACCCCAGTGCTCCCAGCAGCTCGCTGAGGTCCGCCCGCCCGGAAACATGGAGCTTGGCAAACATCTTGCCCAAGTGCCAATCAACGGTCCGGGGCGACAAGTGCAGCCGCCTGCCCAGCGCGGCGCTGCTGCTGCCCTCGGCCGCCAACTGCGCCAAGTTGAGCTCAAACGGACTCAGCGAGGCCAGCATGGCCACGATGGTGCTGGTGTCCTGCAGCCTGCGGTAGCCTTCGTTCTCGACCGCTCGCGCCTTGCGGGCCGCGGCGCGGTTTCCTCCGATGACCGCCGCGGTCTGGGCGGCACGGGCAGCATCGTAGCTGAACAGGATGTCTCCCAAGGCCGCCGCGCTGTCAGCCGCCTTGAGCAGTATCTCTGGGTCTTGTGACAGTAGACCATCGCTGAACTCAGCGCAGAGCCGAGCTGTTTCACCATTGCAGGCGGCTGCGGATGTCTTTAGATTGCGGGCGAAGGATCGACCTCCGGCTCGCGTGGCCGCCGCGTGGAAAATCATCGCGACGCCGACGTTGCCGGCGGCTGATTCTTCGGTGCCTGTGCGATCCAAAGCGGCGGTGGCTTCGTCGCTCTGCTGTATCCGGTGGGAGGCCAGGAGGGTGAAGTACTCTATGGCCCGCTGGGAGATATGCCGCAGACGTTCCGGGGAGGCAGCGGCAGCTGCCAAGTGCCTCCGGGTATTGTTCTCGTCCGACATCAGCGCGTACGAGTAGGCGGCTGCAGCGTGGGCAAGACCCATGCCCCCGCCGTTGCCCGTGGCCTTCAGCTGGCTGGCGGCCGGCAGCAGGGCGGACAGGGCTTTCTCGGCCCGGCCAGCGCGGGCGTGAACGAGTCCCAACGCGAGTTCTCCGCCGACCCCGTACGGGGACGTCCCCGCCAGTCCTTCGAAGGTCTCGCAGTAGCCAAGACAGGAACCCAGGTTCCCCGCCAAGAAGAGCGAGATGAAGACACTTGTGCCCGCTAGGTTACAGAGCGCGTTGGGCAGGCGCGGATCCCCCAACTCGGCCAGCAGCATGTGTCCCAGACTGATGGCTTCCTTTTGCCGGCCCACGACGGTCCATGCTTCACAGAGAAGAGTCCCCGCACGGAGCCGAATCTGCGGCGGCTTGTCCAAGTCGTCCCGCAGCAGCTTCACCAGCCCCGGTACTTCCGCGTAGCGCCCCTCGAAAGCGGCCTGCTCTGCTTCGATCAGCAGGGCCTCATCGAGCGCGGTTTCCAGCGTTTCGTTCCTGCGAACAGCGGACGAGAGCCCCCTGACGCCATGGTTGGGCACTGTTCCGCTACCGGACTGCGAGACGAGGTCCTCGCGAAGAGTCTTGAGCTCACACAAAGAGGCACCAGTGCCCCAGCCGTTCGTCCGCGACACAGCGAGGCGTTGACCGGCCAACGCGATGAGGGCCGCTTGAGGCTCATCATCGTCCGGAGAGAAGGCGGCCAGCAAAGCCTCAGCCTGGATCGGCTTGCCCAGCAGGAGCAGAGCCCGCGCTTCTTCCCGGAGGGCGACAGCTCCGCGCTGCTGCCCCTTTAACGCCCTGACCAACTGCAGAGCACGTCCCGGCTCCAGCATGTCGTTAGCGGAAGCGGCAGCTTGCACGATCTTCTCCGGCGGCAATTCGGCGCCGCACTCCAGTGCCCAAATGCCGAAATCTGGCAAATAGCGGTCGGGCACCTCCACCAGGCGCACGAATTCGGCGATCTCATTCCATAATTCGCGGGTCCGCCCCGGAGTCAGGATGCATCTGACGACCCCTCGCAGGAACTGCCCTCCCACCCGCACCATGGGCTCAGATCCCAGCTCAACAGTGATGATTCCACATGCCTCCAAATGTTCAAGATCCAGAGAGTCGGCCATCCGCAGCAGGCCGGAGAGCGAAATTCCGCCCGCGAGAGACAGTAGTTCAACGAGCCGCCGGTGTTCGGGCGACAGTTGCAGCAGCCGCGGCCGGATCACTTCGGCAATGTCCCCGGTGAAAACAAGGGGGTGCACCAGCACCCAGGTGCCGTCGTGCTCCACCAAGGTCCCCGCCGCCGCCTGATCCCGCACCAAGACCTGCAGGTAGCGCGGATTTCCGCCGGTGTTCTGCCACAAGGACCGCGCGGCTACCGAAGAGATCCGTCCAGACAGGATCTCTCCCAGCAACGCCTCGCTGTCTGTCGGATCCAGCGGCTCAACGTCGAACCTGCTGAGCTCGCCGTCGATCCACAGTTGCATGAAGGCCCCGTCGCCGGCATCCACACACTGGCTGGCCACAAACAGAGTCACGACTCCAGCACGTGCCAACTGTGCCAAGACGGCGGAACTGGAGGCATCCAAGTTCTCGGCATTGTCCACGAACAGGACGATCCGCTTGCCGTGTGCACGGTCCAGAAGAGTTGCTGCAATTCCTTCGAGAATCAGGGCAGGATGCTCCAGCACGTCATCGCCCATCCGCCCGAGCAAGATGCCCAGTGGGCCGTAAGGGGTACGGGAGGATGCGTGGCTGCCCCGGACATACTCGACGTGGGTATCGGGGCCAAACCACTTCAGCACATGTTGCGCGATCGTCGATTTTCCCAGACCGGGAGCACCGACCACCAAAACGCCGCGGTGCCCTGGTTGCAACGCCGCATAGATGTCCTCGGCAAGGCTGCGGCGCCCCGGCGAAACCGAATCCGTAAGCGGGCCGTTGATTGGACCATTAAATACAGCAGTCATAAGCGTCTCCCCCAAAGTCGCTCTCAGACACAGCGGTGCATTAGCACCGGCCATGCAGTCGCACCGCTACGAGCCGCGTTCCCCCAAGGTCTGCAACCCGATCCCAGCCGGTGTGGTCCACAGTCTAAAGCCGATTTCCGGCCGCGTCTACGTCCGGAAGCGCCTTCCGTTGGCAACACTCAGGTAGCAGCCGGGCGCTCGGGCCAAGTATTGCCCGTAGCAGAGGCCCTGGAGACGAGTGTCTACCTACCCTGCCCGGGGGAAACGGCAGGCTTCCTCACGCGAATTTCCCGGGAAGCCGGTAGCGGCAAGGATGACTGTTGGTGATGCCGTGGGATCCCGGTAAGCGCCACTCGTGAATCCGCCGCCACCTCTCAATAGGCTCGCTTTATCGCCGGAAAGGTCGGGGATCCTGGTGCCTTGGGGCGCGTCGTGGAGGGGAGGATCACGCATGAAAATCATGTTCGTGACGTCGGCAGGAGGGCACTTGGCCCAATTGCTGCCGTTGGATAAGTGGTGGAGCCAGCATGCCCGTAGTTGGGTAACGTTCCAGCGGCCCGAAGTTGAAGCTGCTCTGCGGAACGAGAGTGTTACCTGGTGCTTTTATCCGACCACTCGGAATGTCCGTAACGCCTTGAGGAACCTGCTTCTGGCGTGGCCGACGCTTCGTCGCGAGCGACCGGATGTGGTCGTTTCCGTCGGCGCCGGCGTGAGCGTCCCGTTCTTCCTGATCGCTCGCCTTCTCCGCATCCACACCGTCTACATCGAGTGCTTCGACCGGATCACCATGCCCACCCTGAGCGGCCGCCTCTGCTACCCGTTGTCCGAAGTCTTCTGCATCCAGTGGGAAGAACAAAGGCGCTTCTACCCTGAAGCCGTGAACATCGGACCGGTGCTGTGAACACCCCGCATTCCGCTCCGCAGATCGTGGTCTCTGTTGGGACGGACCATCACAAGTTCGATCGCCTGGTGGACTGGATCGACGACTGGCTAGCCCGTACGCCCGATGCACCATCGTGCTTGGTGCAGTATGGTGCCAGCCGCGCGCCCCGCCACGCCGACGGGGTCACCAGGATGCCGCGGGAGGAGTTACTGGCTCTGTACCGAACTGCCACTGTCGTGGTCGTCCAAGGCGGCCCAGGATCCATCCTTGACGCCCGCGAAGCCGGTCATCTGCCCATCGCGGTGGCTCGGCGGCCGGAGCTGCACGAGGTAGTCGACGGGCATCAGATGGCGTTCGCTGAGACGATGGCGCAGCACGGCGATGCGATCCTCGTGCAGGACCAGCAGTCATTAGACGCCGAGCTGGAGAAGGCGCTGTGCGACCCCTCGTCTGTCCGCACAGCGCCGCGGGCCTCTTTGGCCGCTGAGGCTGCCGACAAACTCAGCGCTGCTATTGAAGGGTTGGAGAAGGCACCCACGGGTCCTATTGCCCTACGCCGTATCCGGCAGCTTCTGGCACTGCGGCAGACAGGGGCTCAACCTCACGCGGGGGCCACGGCTACCCGCGTTGTCCAAAACCAGGGTCTGCTGCAGTCCGGCTAGAACCGGACCGCATTAGTCCCGCTTGACGGGGACGAGCCTGCCCTCAGCAGGTGGGTAGATCCCTGGCCGACGGGTTGCGCTGCGTTTCTGCCCCCAACGCGGCGCAACCCTAGGTTTAAAGATTGAATGCCAGCCAGTACCGGAATCGGCGATGGCCCGGATACAGCGACGTGCTCCCGGAACAGTTGAACGACGCCTGAGTATCCGCCGAGGACCGACGGGGCCTGGGGGGAAGGTTCCGCATGCGCGGTTCCTCTGGTGTTAACCAACCCCGCCGGTCCATTGTGCGCTTAGACCTGGCGCACTGTATTGCTGCACCGCGCATTGACGGCGTAACAACACTTCTCAGCGTATACAGGGGCGGATATCCTGACACGAGTAATCACCACTCGTTCTTGAACGGGTTTCCGTGCCAGTAACCGGTGCGGTACCCCGGTTCTGCGCGCGACCATCCGTCGTCCGCCTGCTCATCCGCTGCGCATCCTTGCGGTGTCACCCGAGGCAGGGCGCTCACTCACCAATCGAGGAGTTCCGGACGCCCCATTAGATCCTCACGCTTCTCGACTCCCAGTTTCGGGTAGATGCGGTAGAGGTGGCCTTCAACGGTACGGGTCGACAGCGTCAGGGCCTGGGCGATCTGCTTGTTTGAAACGCCTTGGCAGACCAGCTGCGCTATCTGACGCTCGCGCGCAGTCAACACCGGCCCCATTCTCAAAGCCAGGGCAGTGGCAGGAATAGTAACGCCCTCCAACAGCGGAATGGTCTGCCGGAGCCGGTGCAGGACCGCCTGCTGCTGGCGCCGCTGCCCCAGGTCCTCGTAACAGCGCGCTGCCCAGTGGAGGGCAGTGGCCGCCAGCAGGTGCTTGCCAGCCGCAGTCGCCAGGTCCGCTGCTTGCACCAAAGGTTCCGCCTCCTGCGCCAAAAGACTCCGTGCGAAGGCATGCAGAGCCTGCGCGTCGGGAACCTCCAAGGCCGCTGTAAGCTCTGCCAACCGCCGAAGACCGGACACCTCCCCTTGCAGCACCTGCAGCTCCAAGATGTCCTTCTCTGCGCTCACAAGCCCCGCAGACCTCGCTGTAGCAGCGTGCTCACTGAGTGTTGACATATCAGAACTTGCTTGTGACTGTGCCACCAGTTGCCGGGGCTTCGGCCCGCGGTATGGCAGGTCCGCCAGTCCTTGACGGTAAAGCCGTGCTTCTTCGTCGCGTCCTAGGAATGTGGCCGCAGCTGCAGCTGCCCCTAGCGCGCCGGGAAGCAGCAGCGCTGGGTCGTCACGGCGCAGGCCCTCAATCCCCTCGGCCAGCAGTTGCAGTGCGGGCTTCATATGGCCTTGACGGAACAGGAGCATTCCGTGCAGAGCAGCTTCCGACCCGGAGAACCAGCGGTGCCGGCTCGGTGCTTGGTCCTGATATTCCAGCAAGGCACGTTCAGCGTCCTGATACAGCCCTGCGATGAGCAATGCTTCCATCCAGCGCGAGAATGCGAAGGGGTGGAAAGCCCACAGCGCCGGCGCGGAGGCGGCCAGTGCCGCCGCATCTGCGGCCGCCTCGCTGGCAGCCGGTGATCGGCCACTTTCCGCCAAGCAAATTGCTATGGCTGCCCCGGAGACGATTCTTGCCGCCGCGTTGTCTGCGTTCCGAGGCGGGGCATGCAAGCTGGCCAGCGCCTGTTCGTGCTCGCCGTCGAGGATCTGGCTGTGGATGGAGAGCAGCCACGAGCCAGCGGGCGGTGCCAGACAGCTTTCGATGCTCGCCTGCCCCGTCCCGCGTTCAACGGCGGCTGAATCCCACTGGCCGGAGATCAGCCCTAGCAGGGTTCGCCGCTCCTGGCTCTGTTGAACGATCAGTGCCTGGACTAAAGCAGCGGTCGCCACGACCTGCCCGTTTCCCCCATCGCCTGTCAGATCCAGCGCGCGCGCAGCCCCTGCCACGTCCCCCAATCCCAGATACGCCCGAGCTTTTTCCGCCTGTGTGGCGGGGCAGGCACCGGCCACATCCATGGCCGCGGCGATGCGCAGCGCCAGCGGATAAGCGCCTTCGTTGTTGGCCCGCCGGAGTGCCTTCAGCAAGTCATCCTGTGGCGCTGGGCGGCCAACCTCAAGCCCCCAGCTCACCAAACGCAGGTTAAGCCCATCATGGTCCGCTAATCCAGACTCCTTGACTGCTGTCAGGATCTTTTTGAGAAGCTCGGCGCTGCGGCCGGCATGCACCATGCTGCGGACGACGTCCTGGTACGGGGGAAACCGCAGCATCAACACGTCCATGTCTGGCTCTCCGCTGGGTCCTGGGCTTGATTCCCGGCCATAGGTCACCAAACCCCATTCTTCCAATGGCTGCACCGAGGTGACCTCAAGCACACGCCGCGCCACCACCATCGGCAACCCGCCGGCGAGAGCCAAGATCTCCAGTGCGTGCCGTTGCGGAGCGTCCAGGCCCTTGACCGTCCCCTTGATTAGGTCCGCTACTGCCGGAACGATGGCCGTGGGTTCCCGCTGCAAACGCCAGATCCCGTTGCGCAGCACCATGTCACCGTCCGCCACGCTGCAGCTCACCAGCGACGCGAGGAGCTGCGGATTGCCCAGGGACTTCTGCTCCAGAAGGAGGACGGTGCCGTCTGCCACCGCCCCGCCCAGGAAATCTACTGCGGATCTGCGGACTTCTTCACGGGTTAGCGGCGTGAGTTCAATGGCTCGCAACAAACCGTCTTGGCACATGCCCTGAAATTCCCGCGGTTGTGATCCCGGGCTGAGGCAGAGAGCAAGAATCCGGGCTGTCCCCGTCATCAGGAGTTGTCCGATCACGTAACAGCTGGCGTCGTCCAGGTGGTGAAGGTCGTCTACGATCAGCAGCAGGGATGCCTGATCGTCATCAGATGCCAGGGCCGTGCGAATGGCATTGAGGACTGAAAGGGGAGACTTCAGTTCGTCCACCGTTAGTTCGGTCAGGTATTCAAAGAGAGCGCCATAGGGAACGGAAGCCAAGGAATGTTCTGCCTGGATCCTCCGCACCCGGAACTTGTCCTCCAGCCTTTGTTCCACGCGAGTCGCGACAGTCGATTTGCCCATGCCGGCATACCCATAAAGGACTACGCCATGCGCATTCCCGGCCAGCAGGCCTTCGATAACAGCATTAACCAACGCCCGGCGGGTGCTCCCCTCGCCGGGAACGCTCATGCTCCAGGATCCAATGCCCCGTGCGCCAGCAGGTTCGCCAACTCGCTCCTGCTCCGGACCAGCAGCTTGGCGAAGACCTGATACAGGTGCCCCTCAACGGTTCGGGTGGACACGCCCAGTTCTTCCGCCACGGCTCGGTTGCTGTGGCCTCGAACGACGAATCGGACCACGTCCTGTTCGCGTGCTGTCAGCCGCTCCCAACATGATCCTGATTCGGCCAGTGCCCGGTGTTCCCGCATGACCGCGCGGGCACTGCGCCGTACTCTGCGCAGGTTGTCATCGCTGCCCGTCTTTTCGGCAATACTTTCAGCTTGGCCGGCTGCTTCGCGGGCCAGCTGGACATTGCCCATCCGTTTGGCGTGCTCCGCCGCCTCCAGCAGCACACCGGCGTCGTTGGCCACCAGTCCTTGGGCATACAGCTGACAAGCGGCTGCGAAGGGCCCTTGGCACTGCACGGCAAGGGCCAGCATCCGTTCCGGCCCCTCCCTCTGGAACCGGGCAGCGGCCGCCAAAGCCAGCAGCTCGGTCGCTCTGTTGCCTGCCGCCCTGTCAGCAGCTGCCTGCTGCTGGAATTGTTCTGCAGCAGCGCCTATATCGCCCCGGGCTGCCAGAACAAGTGTGGCGAAGTGCCGCTCCAGGCGGCGTGTGAGCCAATGAGAGGTGACGGCCGGCGACCCGCTCATTTGCTGCACCTGTGCACGCCCCCCATGCATCTCACGGCAATATCGGGCGACAGCGACAGCCAGAGGTGCCAAGCCGTAAGAGTCGATTTCCTGCAATTGTGCCTCGACGGAATCGAGTAACGACACTGCTTCCAAGTGTCGCCCGGACACGGCCAGCGCTATTGCATCGGCCAACTCCTGCCATGTGCCCCCCGGATCCGCGCTGTGCACGAATTGGCGGATGTGCCCATCGGCGTCCTGCCACGCGCCCGTCAGAAGGTAGGCCGAAGCCCTGTGATACTCGATCTCTTCACGCATGTCCTCCTCCAGCGACAGGTCAGACCACCCATCGGCCAGCATGAGAAGGGCATCGTTTCCACGACCGGTCGCGGCCAGCGATTCGCTCATCAGCGCCCGGGCAAGCAAGCGCTCGCCCGTGGTGATACCGGCTTCGAGGTCATTACGCTGAAGCAGCGCCAACGCTTCAACATATTTGCCCTCGAGAACCAAGAGTCGGGCAGCCTCGATCGATGACGCCACCGCATGTGTATTTCCCAAAACCTGGCCCCTGCGGGACAGCGGCCGATGGACGACGTGCGGCTGATGCCGGTGTTCAACAAACAACGCCGAGCGCAATGCCTCCGCCGTCAGCCTGTCGGTGATCTCGACGACGGGCAGAGGCCGGTGCCTGATCGCGGCTATCCCGCGTTCCTGGAGTTGGTCCAGCTCCGCGCCGTTGCCCATGTCCTGTACTCGATCGAGGGAAAGACCGCCGCTGGCCGCCAGCCGACGGGCCAACCGTACCGTCCCTTCCTCCCATCCGTTCAGGTCGAACCCAATGTCGGCTAAGGTTTGCGGACTTACGCGGCAGGGAGCGCCTGTGGAGACCCAGATGCCGCTGCGCTGCCGTAAAGCTCCGCTGGCCACGTAGTCACGGCACAACGATCTAAGAGAACGAGGGTTCCCACCGCTGTGCCGGTGCAATACGCGCGCAGCTTCCCGCGATAGAGGGCCCCCCAATTCAGCAGCGGCCAGGCGGCTGATATCCACCTGCTCGAGCGGTCGCATGTCGAAGCGCTGCATGGACGATTCTTGCCACAGGTGCCGGAACGCTGGTGGGGCAGCAGAGAAGTCCCTCACCAACAGCAGAAGGCGCACAGTGCCGCTGACTGTCATTTGTCTGAGCAACGATGCCGATTGATCGTCGAGATCCTCGGCATTGTCGACCAGCAGTACGATGTCCCTGTCCGCTGCCTTTGTGCGCAGCAGTTTGGACAACTCACCGAGCATCGGCATGGGATGAGCCAGGGGCGTCTCGTCCAGTTCCGCCAACAGAAACGTCAGCGCACCGTAAGAGAGATCACGGGCATAGGCTGCTCCGCGCAAAGGCACTGCCAGCAAGTGGTGATCCAACGTGCTGAGGACATGCCGAGCGAGCGCCGTTTTTCCGAATCCGGCCGGCGCAACCAACACCGCCCCTGCGGATCCTGGCTCCGTGAGGGCTAGAGTCAGCCGAGCCGATATCTCTTGTCGTCCAACAAACACCGTGTCCGGCCGTCCGGCCGCCGAGTGAAACCCACCAGGATAAGCCGCGCTCATGAAGACATCGACCCTCTTTCCCCAACCCCGGGGTTTCGCTCCCCTTGGGAAACCCCCAGCTTCCACCCGCAGGGTGGATGCCTCCCACTACCCTATTTTTCAGCCGGACCCCGCGCATGAGTAGCGGCTACCGGTCCTTCACCGACTGTCAGATCCGTGCTACGGGCCGCACCCGGGTGTGCCTACTGCCCTTGCGCAGGTGGCGCCTGGACGGCACCGGTGGATGGTGGTGGATTGGTTTCCTGCGCTCACGCCTGCTTGGCGGTGGCGTGGTATTTTTGCTGCGCGGCCAGGAGCCCGTCGGCCAGGAGCAGTTCGACGGCGTCTGCTGCATCGTCCAGAAGGAAGGGCAGGTCCTTCTTTTCCGCCGTCGAAAAGTCGCGCAGCACGTAGTCCGCCGTGTCCATGCGGCCCGGCGGGCGGCCGACGCCTATACGGACGCGGTAGTAATCTTTAGTCCCCAGCGCTTTGGACATGTCGCGGAGGCCGTTGTGGCCACCTTCTCCCCCGCCGATCTTAAGCTTGACCGTATTGAAGGGAATGTCGATCTCGTCGTGCAAGGCGACCACGTGATCCGGTTCGATCGAAAAGAACTTGCACAGCGCCGACGTCGGCCCTCCTGACAAATTCATGAACGACAGTGGCTTGGCGAGCACTACCCTGGGACCGCCAAGCCCCAGTCGTCCTTCCAGGACTTGAGCATGGGGCTTGTGCGACTTGAACGTGCCGCCGACCCGGCCGGCGAGCTCGTCAAGGGCCATCTGGCCGACGTTGTGTCGATTGCCGCTGTAGCCGGGGCCGGGATTGCCCAGACCGATTATCAGCCAAGTGTCGCTGCTCACGTGGACAGGTGCTCCTTGGAGAGTAGGATCAGGGGACTCTGGATCATCCTAGGGATTAAAGGAAGCCCCCGGCGAATGCGGAGGCAGTCGCCGGGGGCTTCAACACACCAGTTATTACTCAGCGGCAGTCTCGGCCGTCGGTGCGGCGGCCTCGGCGGCCGGCTCCTCGGGCTCAGCCACTGTCGGGGCGGAAACCGTGGCAATCACGGTGTCTTCAGGGATCAAGAGGCTCACGCCGGCAGGCAGTTCAATCTCGGTCGCGTGGACGTGCTCGCCGACCTCGCGGCCTTCAACGTTGATGGTCAACGCCTCCGGCAGGGCGGTTGCGTCGGCTTCGACCAGAACGGTGAACTCTTCCAGGTCGAAGACTGCACCGGGGGCGACTTCGCCCTGAACGTGGATGTTGACCTCGACGTGGACCTTCTCGCCCTTGCGCACGGTGAGCAGGTCAACGTGCTCAATAATCTGAGCGATGGGATCGCGCTGGATGTCCTTGGCCAAGGCCAGGTGCTCTTCCCCATCGACGTCCAGGGTCAGCAGCGCGTTGGAGGTTCGCAGTGCCAGGGTGGTGGCCTTCTGCGGCAGCAGCACGTGAAGCGGCTCTGCACCGTGGCCGTAGATCACGGCGGGAATCTGGGCGTTGCGGCGGGCGCGGCGGGCTGCGCCCTTGCCGAATTCGTTGCGGACTTCAGCTGCGAGCTTCTGCTCGGACATGATGTTCTCCTTTTGCTGGGTGGTTTTGTGGCGGGTGCCTAGAGACCGGCCGCCGCACCGATACCAGCGCAGAGAAACGAAGCTGCTAGCCACCGTCGATAACGGAGGGCCGGTTCCGGCCCTCCCTCGCCTAGGCAATGCGTCAAGTTTATCAGGGTCAGGCCGAGGGCCCCAATCATGCACCGGGAGTAAACGGTGGCGAGCCGCGGTTTACTCGAGGGCGCTGCTGTCCTCAGCCAGGCTGGTGGCCGCGTGTGTGATCGCGTCGGTCATAATGCTGAGCGCCTCCAAATCGACATTACTGATGTCATCGCCTGGCTTGTGGTAGTTAGGATCGCGTGGTTTCCCAGCAGCACCGCCGAAGAGGATGCCCTCCCACGCCGACTTTGTCTCGTTGCTGCCGGTGAACAGGCCGCCCGCTGCAACACCTTCGTTAACGAACGCCACTTGATCGGAATCGAAGTCCCATTCCGTAGACACCCAGCGCTGGGCGCGGGAGTCGAAATAGTCGGTGAAGAACTTCATGATCTCCAGCGAACCGTCGGGCACGTCCCGCCGGGAGTCGCTCTCGGATTCCCGTGGGTCGTAAACCGCGATGACATAGTTGGGTGAAGCGACCATGTCAATGTTCAGATAGGCGGCGATGTGGTCGAGTTCGCCCCTGTCGTTCTCTGCCAGGTCCTCGACATAATGCTTGGAGCCGAACGCCTGAGGAAATTCTTCCGCTCCCCACCATGCGAAGCGTACTTTGTTGCGAGGTTCATTCCGTTGGCCGAGTTCTTGCGCGGCCTCCAGCAGTGCCGCCGCGCCGGAAGCGTTGTCATTGATCGCCGGGCTATTTCGCACCCCGTCGAGGTGTGCGCCAAGCATGATGACGTTGTCATCGCTCCCGCCGACGGTCTCGGCGATGATGTTGAAAGACTTATGGCTTTCGCCGCGACTTCTGAAAGTGAAGTACTGGCGCCTGCTGTGGTAACCAGCACTCTCGAGTTGCTGTTCTACATACTGGGCCGCGGCCTCGTATCCGGAGGTGCCCGTCGCCCGGTCGCCGTGCTCATTGGCGATGGCTTGAAACTCTTTTAGATGCTCGTACGCTGACGCTTTGGAAGCCCGTGCCTGCCGCCCGGAATCGTCCGTCCTCTCAGTGGCCAGAAGAAGTGCCACCACGAGAATTACCAGCCCAACCGCCGCGGCGACCACCATAGATCTCCGGCGCCGGCTTCGGTGCCAGTGCCGTTTCATGTCAACCTCATGAGTCCAACATCACCAGAGCATTCTAACGTCCGGGGCTGTTGGTCAGCGAGCGGCCGATGGCAGGCATGCAGAAGTGGGGATGAAGTCCGCACGGGTGAACCGGGCCCCGAAAGTTGGGCTGGCCGAAGAAGAGCCCAGGCTGCGAGCGCCTGCGCGCGGTATTTCTTCGGGTTCAGGCCGGAAGAACCGCCTTCGGGGGGCAATCGCCGAAGGACTCCGCGGCATAGGCGCGCGGGGCGGAAAGTCCCGAATCACCGGGAAACCGTTCCAGGTGCCCCGGTGGAGCCGGACGATTTGTCGTCCACGATCTGTCGAAAGTTTTTCGTGGCCGCAGCCACCGGTCTTTCCAACGGACCTTGTCCCACCCATCGGCGCCAGATCATCCCGAACGCCACGGCGACCGTCAGGTGCACGATGAACCACAGGAAGGGTGCATCGTAGTGCACCTCAGGGCTGAGCGCCAGCAGGTGCGCGGAGTAGAGGGTCAGCGTCATCGTGCCCATCGCGGCAAGGGGTGCCAGCGAGCGAGCGACCGCCCGCTCGATGAGGAGGAACAGGCCGGTCGCCAACAGGCCGAGACCCAGGCTGCTGGCGATCGCCAGCGGCATGTTGGAGTGCGGTGTCGCAATGGCCAGCCACCATGGTGAGGTGTCCGGAATGATCCCGGGCCCAAAGACAAGACCATGGTCCAGCTCTTCCTCGGCCTTCCCGCTGGTGGCTAACAGCTGCTCGTAGCCTCCCATGGCGTACAGCAGGATGGCTGAGGCCGCGTTGGCCAAGATCGCCAGACCCGCACCTATACCGGCGAGAGATGTTTGCACCGCGGGCTTTCGCAGGTCCAGCCGCCCGATCCCCATGCCGGTCAGGATGTAGCACATGTACGGCAGCGCCGGATACGATCCGGTCAGCAGCAGATCCGAGGCCACACCGGCCGGCTCGTAGAAGAGATGCCCCAAGGCCGGGTTAAACGTCGACGATGTCGGCAGCAATGGGTCCAGCTTCTGCAGCAGGATCGGCGAGACGATGCCGAAGACCGCCGCACTGATGAACAATGTCTTTGGCCCCAGATGGAGAAAAGGAATGGCGAGCAGGAAGAACACGGAATAGTAGAGCAGGATGCCGTTGGCAGGAGGATCCTCCTGTTGCATGAAGACGGCGATCACCAGGGCTATGGCTCCGATCAGGAAGGCCCGCACGGCCAGTCCCAAACGGTCCCCCACCAGTCTCTGCCCCGAGTGCGGTCTCTGCCCGCCGGAGGACAGGGCCAGGCCCACTCCGGCCAGGAGCGCGAACAGCGCAGCGGAGTCGCCGGCGAACAGGATCCACGCCAGGGTCGGTTTCCCGGTGTCCTCGTTCTCGTCCGGCAAGATGTGGATGGCGATCATCCCGATCAGGGCCAGGCCGCGGGCAGCATCGATGCCGATCAGCCGCCTCCGGTTCTGCATCAGCGTAGCGCCTGCAGGGCCGGCCTCGCGTCCCTGCCTGTCCTGAATAGAGCCCATCTTCGTCCTTTTCTTTCGGTGTCTAGACGATCTCCCGCGCAGGGTTGCCCCCGTACCGCGCGCCTTCCGGCACTTGGCTACCCTTCATCAGGAAGGAGTCGGCCTCCAGCACCGAACCATCGCCCATGACGACGTCGTAGAGCAGGTAGGCTCCGACGCCCAAGGTGACCCCCCGGCCGAGGGTGATGGCGTCGAGTTTAAAGACGCCGTCCTCCATCGAGTGGCACTGGACGACGCTGGCGATATTGAGAGTAGTGTCATCGCCGATGGCCACCAAGGTCTTCTCCGGGATGACGCAGCCGTCGTCGAAGACCCGCTTGCCCATCCGCACGCCCTGCAGGCGCCAGAACACGGGCTTGAACGGGGTGCCGTCGAAGAAATACAGCGGATACGTGATGAACTTCCAGAACCGTTCGTGTCGCCAGAATTTCACGTCATAAATGGAGCACACGGTCGGGACCATGGCTTTAAATCCCTGGGCGGCACGCTCGAGCACGATGGAGAATGCGATCATGAAGGCGCAGAAGCTGACGGTGCCCACGTAAAGCCCGAGGCCCGGAATACCCGGGAACAATATGAGGGCGAGTGAGAAGGCCAGCATGCCGGCGAGGACGAGGGCCCAGCGGCTGGCCAAATACAATCCAATCGAGATTGCATTGTGCCGGTTCTTGGCCGGTAGCCCGCGGACGATTTCTTCGCGGCGGTCATTCTTGAGGAACGCTGTGTCCCGATCGACCGACCGGGGAATTTCGAATGCCGGTGAACCGAGCAGGCCGACGTCTTGCCGGACCTCGCCATAGATGGGAACCATGACTTTGCTGCCGAAGAGAACGTTGTCGCCGGCACGAGCGCGAGCGGGATACGGAATGTCGTTGCCGAAGAAGTTCTTTGCCCCGATTTTTACCTCGGAGACGCTGAAGGACGTACCTGAGTAGTTGGCGTTGCTGATTGACACCCCGTCGGAGATCATGGTCCCGGATCCCACGGTAGTCAGATAAGGATTGTCGTGGTCGAGTTCCGTCCCAAAGTTCGATCCGGTCTGCTGCAAATTGGGCTGCTTGTAGCCCAGCAGACGGAGGTAGTGCACAGCCAGGGAACTGTCGCCGCTGATGTGCAGGAACTGGAAGACATTGGTCATCCGGAAGACTAGTCGGTGAGCAGCATAGTGCAGACCATACAGAGGATAGGTCTGCCCCGGTTTGATCAGGAGGTTGAGCAGCCGAGGAATCGTGAACATTACGGCCAGACCCACGAACATGCCGCCGAACAACACGGCGAAAGAAGTGAAGACCAGATCCGCGTAGAACCCCGGGTTCGCATGGTCCAAATGGCCGGCTTCCACGTAGGCCGGCAGAAGCAGCGCGATGGCCAGTAGAAGCAGCGGGCCGAAAAGGACCGTGTTGCTGAACAGGAGACACGCACTGTAGGTGATCCGTCGCCGTCGGCTGCACGGCAGCGGCTCAACGAACCGGTAGTTCACGTCGGTTGGCACCGCAGGAGATCCGTGCCAGCTTTCGCCTGGGGGTACGGACTGCAGCCGCTGCAGCGACGACGAGTGGCCCAGTTGCGCTCCGTCACCCATCGTGGAGCTGATGTCCAGCACGCACCTCTCGCTGACCAAGACGTCCTGGCCAAGTGTGACCCGGCCGGTTTGAATCCACCCGTCATGGGCCCGGTAGCACAGGAAGAACGTATCCCTATTGATCACCGTCCCGCTGCCGATCGTTAAGAGGTCTGTGCACACCGGAGTGATGGGGGTGAGGATGGTGACGTTGGCGCCGATCTTGGCTCCCAGCAACCGCAGGTAGAAGGGAAGGATCGGGGTGCCGACGAAGAAGGCCAACGGGTTGAGTCTGACCAGTGCACGGACAAACCAGAACTTGACGTAGGCCAGGGACCAGATACGAATGTTCTGCTCTTCCCAGCGTCCGAGGATCAGCCATTTGAGCAGGATCGGCAGGATGCTCAGGGCCAGAAAGAAGCTCACCGCGACGACGACCGAACGTCCCCAGATCTCCAGGACGCCGGCCCCTGCAGTGACCCAGTTAAAGCCAGCCCCGATCGCCGTGAGGAAGGTGTACGAGTAGCCGATGGCGAGCACCGCTTGCAGCGCGCCGCAAAGCACGATGTCGAAAGTGGCGATCCGTCCTCGTTTGGGCCGGGGGTTCGGCTCCAGTTCCGCCCAGGCGTCGGCGGCGGCTGGAGAAGTGATCGCCGCGGCGAGCGCCCGGATCGTCGGATGCTCGTAGATTACCTGCAAATCGACCGGCGGCAGGTCGGTGTTTTTGCGCAGCGCAGCGGAGAAGTGCGCAATCAGCAGGGAGTTAACCCCAAGATTGTCGAAGATGTGAGCCTCGACGGAGACGCGTCCCAATCCAAGTACGGCAGCAAGCTGCTCGGCCAGAGCCGCCTCGGCGTCCGTCTCCGGCTCGCAGTACCCGGCGTCGTCCGAAGCGCTTACCCGCTTGCTGGGCGTCGGCAGGTTCTTTCGGTCGGCCTTGTCGCTGGGGAGCATCGGCATGGTGTCAAGCTGCTCGTAGAAGGCAGGGATCATGTAGCTCGGCAGTCGGTCGCGGAGCTCCTCCCTGATCATCTCAGGCGCGAGATCGGAGACGCCATTGCGTAACGTATAGAACGCGGCGAGTTCTGTCATCCCGGGTGCTGATTCATGTGTCTCGACCACTGCCTGAGCGATCCCGGGCACTTGCAAAAGGACCGATTCAATCTCGGACAGCTCAATACGGTATCCGCGAATCTTGACCTGGGTGTCGATTCGGCCGTGGTACTCGATCAAGCCGTCGTCCGTGATGCGGCCAAGGTCTCCGCTGCGGTAGATCCGCCCGGAGGGGTTGTTCGGAATGCCCATGAAATCGGGGATAAAGACTGCATTTGTCTTGTCGGGCAGGTTCAAGTATCCGGCTGCGAGTCCGATCCCGGCGATGCCGATCTCACCCATTTCGCCCCGCGGCAGGGCCCGCGGCTGGTCGGGATCGAGGATCATGATCGTGTAGGTCGGCAGGGGCTGACCGAGGGTGATAGGCATGTCGGGGTGCAAAACGTCCCAGGTAGCAGTCACGGTCGCTTCGGTAGGTCCGTAAACATTGAGGAACCGCCGCTCCGGCCGGTGCCAGCGCTCGGCCAGATCGCGGGGGCAGGCCTCACCGGAGACGAGTAGGAAACGCAGGTCGGGGAGCTCACCCTCCAGCGTGGCCAGCAAGGTGGGGACACAACACATCGCGGTGATGCGGTTGTCGATTAGAAAGCGTTCCAAGTCGGCTCCGAGCAGGCTCTTCGAACTCGGCTTGGGCACCAGAGTCGCACCGACCATCCACGGCACCCACATCTCCTCGACGGAGAAGTCGAAGGCGATCGTGAGGCCCTGATAGACACGGTCGTCGCTCTGATATCCGTAGACCTCGGCGGCGACACGGACGAAGTTGCAGATACTGGAGTGTTCGATCCCCACCCCTTTGGGACGGCCGGTGGACCCCGAGGTGTAGATGATGTAGGCCAAGTCCTCGACCGGATCGGGCTTCTCGTAGTCCGTAAGCCGGGAGCCGGGCAGACCCGCAATGCCCGGTGCGGCGGCGTCCAAACTCAGGGCGCGGCAGCGTTTTTCCGGCAAGAGGCTGGTCAGGTGGCTCAGGGTCAGCACGCGGCTGGTCCCGGAGTCCTCCATGATGTAGCTCATCCGGTCCGTGGGGAAGCCGGCATCCAGCGGCACATAGGCCGCCTGAATCTTCAGCACCGCGAGCATCGCGACGTAAGACCATAGCGCATCGTCGAAAAGCAGCGCAATACGGTCGCCGGCCCCTGCTCCGTCGGCCAGCAGGTGACGGGCCAGCTGGTTGGCCCGCGCCTCAAGCTGATCGTAGGTCAACCTCGAGTCCCCGGAGTCGACCGCCAGCTGGTCTGCCCGGCCTTCGCGGCGCAACGAGTCGCATCGGCTCTCGAAGAGGCCTTCCAGCCGCTCACCCGGAGACCACCGGACACTCTGGCGGTGCGAGGACTGCAACAGCAAAGGGTCCAAAGTAGCTGCCATCGCCTGATGCGCGTCGGCTGCGCGTGCCGCATCGTCCGAGCGCAACTCGTACGGCGCTGCGCTGAGGTCCGTCTCGCTGAAGTCGACGCTCCGCCCGGCCGGTTCGGGATGCTCGTCGACCCGGCCAACAAACACCAGGCCTTCGTGATCGGCGCGGCCGAGATTTTCACTGCGGTATGCCCGAGGCCAGCCGAGGGTATCCATCGGAGCATACTTCTCGGCGTCTTCTCCCGGATCGGTGTCCTCCGATCCAAAGTACGAGTCCTCGCCTCGAGCCATTGTTACCTCCCGTATCGGCGGTGCTTTCGGTGTGTGGGATTACTGCGGTGAGTCCCTACTCACGTGGCGCAGAAAGGAAATGTCCCTTGCGCCGGCTCGGCAGAGTGTCTGCGCCTGCGCCTTTCTTCCCAGCCTGATGTCATGCGGAAGGTCCTGGGCGCGAAGTGGCGGCCGCCTGAGCAATGAACGGCGGAAGCGTGTCGTGCATGAGGTCCCCCGATGCTTCCTTTTCCAGCGACGTCAGGCCAAAGGCGATCCGCAGAGCGCGGACAGCATCGGCAAGCTCATCGGTGCGTGCCACAGCCGCAATGCAGAGCTCGGAAATGGAAATCATTTCCGGCCTGATTCCGGCGTTCGAGAGCGCCTTGAAGAACGTGCTGAAGGTAGAGGGTGAGGAGCGCATCCCGAGTCCAGTGAGCGAGACCTGGCCCACTTCGTCATTGTGATAGATCGCTTCGAATCCGAGTCGGCTTTGAGCCTCATCCAGAATCGCAATGGCTGCCGGTGCCTCCGCGGACGGAACGGTAAAGGTGATGTCGGCGGTTTCGGCGCCTGTATCCCGCGGATGTTGGGCGATCATTTCGATGTTCAGCCCCGATGCGGCAAGGTCCTGGAGGAGCCGGGCGGCGGTCCTCGAGCAGGCTGGGATACCAGCGACGGTTACTTGTGCCGCAGAGTTGACGCTTGCCACGCCCGAAATGAGAGTTTGTTCGCCAGCGTGTGCATTCGGAAGAGGCTGGTCGAGACTGGGCAGAATCATTGTTCCCCGCTTCTGGACGAACGAGGACCGGACATGAATCGGAACACCGAAGCGGCGAGCGTATTCGATGCATCGGAGGTGGAGAACCTTTGCTCCCGCGGCTGCGAACTCAAGCATTTCCTCGCTGGCGAGCACGTCGATCTTGCGGGCGTTGGGAACGATCCGCGGATCCGCCGTAAAGATACCGTCGACATCCGTGTAGATCTCACAGACGCTTGCACCCAATGCTGCGGCGAGCGCGACGGCGGTAAGGTCCGAACCTCCCCTTCCAAGAGTGGTGACTGCCTCCCCTTCGCAGCTTTTGCCCTGGAATCCTGCCACGACGGCGATCTGACCGTTCTTCAAACAGGCCCTGATTCGGCGCGGATCGACATCGATAATGTGCGCTTTGCCATGGGAGTCGTCGGTGATGAGGCCTGCCTCGCTGCCTGTGAATGTCCGAACATCAGCTCCCAAATCCGCCAACGCGATCGCCAGCAAGGCCGCGGAAACGAGTTCGCCGGTCGTCAACAGGGTGTCGAGTTCGCGGGCAGGAGGATGAGGCGAGACACTGGCCGCCAGATCCAACAGCTCGTCGGTGGTGTCACCCATAGCGGACACCACCGCGACTACTTGACATCCAGATGCCTGTGCCTCAGCCACTCGCTGAGCCGCCCGTCGAATGCCTGCGGCATCAGCCACCGACGAGCCCCCGTACTTTTGCACTACGACGTTCGTCCATCGTTCCGCCGCGCCCATCGGCACCGGCAATTTGCCCAACGGCACCGGTCCGCTGATCGTCCGGGCGCTGCGCGGCAGCGCGAATGAGTCCTTCGCCATGCGGACAGCAGGTCCATCTATGCGCTTGAAGTTTTCCACTCTGGCCCCCCAATCTTCGTGGACTGCCGCTGCACCTCAGTGCGGTGCGCTGCCCACTCCCCACAACTCCGGTATGCTCTGCTGCGCGCGCCTCCTCAGCCTTATCCGCCCGTTTGCCAATGTGCTCGGTTCCGCGTACTGACTGGCTGGCGCAAGACCGAGCCGGACGCTCGTGGCCTCGGGACTTCCCCGCCGCGGTTGTTGGGTACTTCGTCTTGCCGCTCACAGGTAACCGATCTGACCGCCTCCGCTAGAAGGCCAAGCCCGCGGGTCATATTTTCCGCGCTGATAGTCAGGGCCGGCATGGCTTTGACCACTTCTCCCTCCGGTCCGGAGGTTTCTACCAGCAAGCCGCGGGCGAAGGATTCGGCGGCGACTTTCCGTGCCACTGTCGGGTCCGGGAAATACAGGCCGGCTAAGAGCCCTCGGCCGCGGACTCGGGCGCCGTCGGTACCGGCTGCCATCGTTGCCAGAGACGCATGCAGCTGTGCGGCCCGCGCAGCGATGTCCCGTTCGAATCCACGGCCGTTCCAGAAGTGCTCCAGCGCAGCGGTCCCGGTCACGAAGGCCGGGTTATGGCCGCGGAAGGTGCCGTTGTGCTCTCCAGGCTTCCAGATATCCAGTTCAGGCTTTAGCAGCATGAGGGCAAGCGGCAACCCGAAACCGGAAATCGATTTGGACAGGCAGACGATATCGGGGTAAATCCCTGCTTCCTCAAAACTGAAGAACGTACCGGTGCGCCCACACCCGGCCTGCACATCGTCAACAATAAGAAGCACGCCGTGCTGGTGGCAGAGATCGGAGAGTCGCCGCAACCAGCTTCCACGGGCCGCTCTGAGCCCTCCCTCGCCCTGAACAGTCTCTACTATGACTGCGGCGGGTTTATCCATTCCGGACCCGCTGTCCTCCAGCGCATGTTGCAGCCACAGAAAATCTTCTACCGGCTGGTCAAAATAGCCATCGTAGGGACTGCTTGAGGCGTTATTAAGCGGAACTCCCGCGCCTTGGCGTTTCATTGTATTCCCCGTCACCGCCAGGGCGCCGAGGGTCATCCCGTGAAACGCATTGGTAAAGCTCAGTACTTGGTGCCGGCCAGTAACCTTGCGCGACAGCTTCAGAGCGGCTTCGACGCTATTCGTTCCGGTGGGTCCGGTGAACATCACCTTATAGTCCAGCTCCCGCGGGATCAGGATAAGTTCCAGGAAGGTCTCTAAGAATCGCCGCTTCGCCGTTGTCTTCATATCGAGCGAATGAATCACCGAGCCGGAGCGCAAGTAAGTGATCAGCGGCTCCAGCAGAAGCGGATTGTTGTGCCCATAGTTGAGTGCTCCTGCGCCGGAGAAGAAGTCCAGATATTCTCTGCCGTCCTCGCTATACAACGTGTCCCCGGCGGCATAGTCGAAAACGGTATCCCAGGTGCGGCAGTAACTGCGGACCTCCGACTCCAGAGATGCAAAAATATCCATTAGTTGTCCGCCTTAGCTGTCGCGGACCGCCCCGGGCATGAGATTGCCGGAGTGCCGGCCCGGACAACCTCGGCGTCCACTCCTGCTGCCTCGCACGGTGCAGGGCCGTCGTCTATGTGTCCACGCGGGTGGCGGGCCCTTAGGCCCTTGACAAGTTCTTCGATCAAAACCATTCCCCCCAATCCGTTCAACCAGGTCCACAATCCGTGCAACCAGACGGATTCTGAGCGCGACCACCCGCGCCTGTGCTACTGCGGTTATGCAACGCGCGATGCTGCCCGTGTTTGTGCGGCCTGTCCCCCATGCGGTGTCCGGGATGGATGTCACAGCCCACCGACGCATGCCTGCGGACCGTCCCGGTGTCGATAGCCGCCGAAATCCCCAATGCTTGTCCGACGCTTTCGACACTTTCAGCTTAGGAAGCGCCTACGTTGTTTGCCCAAGTAGCCGATACTCGACTTAAACCATCAATGCGGCTTATTCCCGCTCAGGCCGCCGACTGACTACGTGCTGTTTCTCGGACAGTACTTGGATCCGCGCGGTCAGACACTTGCTGTTGGCCCTCACTGATTGAGCAGAACGGCCGATTGGATTAACGATCTGGGGTTCTCAACGCCGAAGTTCGATATCCGGTTAGGGTGCCCCTCGCCGTCGGTCAGGGTGCCCCTCGGCAGTCCGGGAGAGATCGTCAATGACTGCGCGGTCTGCTTCTGGTGGGTCGTGGCGCTCCCGGGAAGAGCCCACGACAGTGCCGCTGCTGCCGCGGCCGCGAGTGGAACTTTGCCCCGCGTCCCCCTCTCGGCTGCTGCCATGAGGCCCCGCGGAACCAACGAGGCCGGGCCGAACGGGACAGACCCCCCCAAAGCCAGGGCGTCCGGGCCCATCCAAGGGGTGCACACGTTAGCTAGACGTGGCGCCCCGGGAGCCCCGCTGGACGGTGCAGATCACCGGTCAAGGCCAGCACGACCCCGTCAACCAGTCCAACCCACGTACCGCCGGCTCACTCACTGTCGCGGCCACGCTGGCGGGCATGTCCACGAGCCGGACAGCAAGTAAGCTGCTGCCCGGACCTGTTGAATCTCCCGGCACATTCTTCAGACACCAAGGTCCGGCCAGGTTCGTCGGCGACGCCAGTGCATCAGCACGGCGTGCGGTGATTTCCAGCGACTCGCAGACCAGGGCCGGCTTAGCCCCTTCCCGGTCGGACAAAGCGGTCCTCTGCACACCGCCGAAGCAGGCCCACTCCCGATCGCATCACCGTGGAGACCATGGACCGCTGTGTCCAGCGGCACCGAGCCGTGCTTGACCGGCTGTGGCTGGTGCTCCAGCCGCCACTCCCCTGCGGCAACCACCCCAGGGCACGGAAACCCGTTTTTCAGGCCCGTCGCCGGAGCCCGCTCAGGAACCCGTGAAGGGTGGTTGAAACGCAGTCGGGAACGCGGGTGTCAGGCTTTGCCGTCGAAGAGGCTCGTGACCGACCCGTCTTCGAACACTTCGCGGATGGCGCGGGCGATCAACGGCGCGATCGACAGGACAGTCAGTTCCTTGAAGTACTTTTCCGGTGGGATCGGCAGCGTGTTCGTCACCACCACTTCCCGTGCCCCGCTCTCGGACAGCCGGCGGGCGGCAGGATCGGAGAACACCGCGTGCGTGGCGGCGATGATGACGTCCTTCGCACCGGCGTTCATCAGCACCTGGACCGCACCGGAAATCGTTCCGCCGGTGTCGATCATGTCGTCAATCAGCACGCAGGTGCGGCCGGCCACCATGCCGACAACCTGCTTGGACACGGCCTGGTTAGGCACGTTGACATCACGGGACTTGTGCACGAAGGCCAGCGGAGCCCCGCCCAATCGTTCGGCCCACTGTTCGGCAACGCGCACGCGGCCGGTATCGGGGGACACGACGGTCACGTTGTCCAGGTCCACCCGGGTCCGGACGTATTCGGCCAGCAGAGGAATAGCCATCAAATGGTCGACCGGACCATTGAAGAAGCCCTGGATCTGAGCCGTGTGCAGGTCCACGGAGATCAGCCGGTCCGCGCCGGCCGTCTTGTACATGTCCGCGACAAGACGGGCCGAGATCGGCTCCCGGCCGCGGTGCTTCTTGTCCTGCCGGGCATACGGGTAGAACGGAGCAACCACGGTGATGCGTTTGGCCGAAGCCCGCTTGAGCGTGTCCACCATGATCAGGTGCTCCATCAGCCATTCGTTGATGGGAGCCGGATGCGCCTGGATGACGAACGCATCGGTGCCACGAACGCTCTCCTCGAACCGGACGTAGATCTCGCCGTTTGCGAAGTCGTAGGCAGACGTCGGCAGCAGTTCAATTTCCAGCTCTTTGGCGATCTGCTGCGCCAGTTCCGGATGCGCACGCCCGGAGGCCAGCACCAGCCTCTTTTCGCCCTGTGCCTTGATTCCGCTCATGAAGGATCACTTTCTACAGTTGGGGATTGCGTGGAGGAAGTTCTGGAAGCAGCCTCTGCAGATGAGCTGCCGGGGCGGTTCTGCAGCACCCAGCCATCCAAGTTCCGCTGCGGTGCCACGTTGACGGCAAGCGCCCCGGCCGGCACATCCTTGCGGATCACCGTGCCGGCCCCGGAGTAGGCACCGTCACCGACGTGCACCGGAGCGACGAACACCGTGTTGGAGCCGGTGCGCACGTCGGAGCCGATGACGGTCCGGTGCTTCTTTTCGCCGTCGTAATTGGCGGTGATGTTGCCGCAGCCGATATTCGCATTGTCACCGATTTCGGCATCGCCTGCGTAACCCAGATGGGAAAGTTTGGCGCCCTTTCCAATGGTCACGTTCTTGGTCTCGTAGAAGGCGCCGATCTTGCCCTTTTCGCCCAGCACCGTGCCGGGGCGCAGATAGGTGAAAGGTCCCACTGTGGCACCTGGCCCGATCTCGGAGTCGGAGCCGTGCGACCTGACCACTGATGCCCCTTCGCCCACGGTTACATTCCGCAAGGTGGTATCCGGCCCCACCACCGCGTCGGAGGAAACATGCGTGGCTCCGTGCAGTTGGGTTCCAGGCAGCAGCGTCACGTCGGTGCCAAACGTCACCGTGGAGTCAATCCACGTGCTCCCCGGATCCACGATGCTCACGCCGGAGCGCATGGCAGCGTCGAGGACCCGGCGGTTGTGCTCTGCGCCGAGGGCCGCCAACTGCACCCGGTCATTGGCGCCCTCCACCTGCCAGCAGTCGGCCGTGACGACGGCGTCCACGCGCCCGCCGTCGGCCCGCGCCAGCGACAGTACGTCTGTCAGGTACTTCTCACCTTGGGCATTGTCGGTGGTGATCCTGGACAGAGCGGTGCGAAGGACACCCGCGTCGAAGGCATAGATGCCCGAATTGACCTCGCGGATGGCGCGCTGTTCGTCGGTGGCGTCCTTGTGTTCCACGATGCCTTGGACGCTGCCGTCGTCTGCGCGGATGATCCGCCCGTAGCCGCCCGCGTCGTCGAGCACCGCGGTCAGCACTGTGACGGCATTGCCGGCGGACACGTGCTCCTCGACGAGTTCTTTCAACAACCCCGTGGTCAGCAGCGGCACGTCGCCGTAGGTGACCACAACGGGTCCCTCCAGCCCGGCGGGCAGCGCTTCAAGGGCTACTTCCACGGCCCGGCCGGTGCCGGGAACCTCATCTTGGTCAACAATCAGGACGTTCGGGTCCAGCGAAGAAATGTGTTCCGCCACCCGGTCGCGTTCGTGGCGCACGACGGCGGCCAGCACCGTGGGTGCCAGACCGCGTGCCGCGGCGAGCGCATGGCCCACCATCGAGACGCCGCCGATTTCGTGCAGGATCTTGGGCTTTTTGGACTTCATCCGGGTGCCCGCCCCCGCGGCCAGGACGATGACCGCTGCCGGTGTTGAAGCGTTTTTGACGTTTTCTTCAGGGACGTCCTGGGGGCTCACTAAGTAGCACTCCTCGCTGCGCTGATTCCGGTGTAGCCGGTGCATTCGGTTGACGGCTTCTTTCCCGCCGCAACACCGTCCGTTGCCGGTCGGTGATCGTTCCGCCCATAGGATTCGAACCTATACTCCACGGCTCCAAAGGCCGGGGTGCTGCCATTACACCAGGGCGGAATGTGCTGTTAGGACGGTTGACCTGCCGGCACAAGTGTCCATTTTGCCACGTTTTCCGACCTCCGTGCGACTTGGCGGCACAGGCCGCCGCCACAGGCTGCCCAAGCAGCCCGTCGCGGTGCCGTCATGCACTTGAGCTGCTGGTCCGGGCATTCTGCTGGGGCTTCGAGCGAGCCTCGCTGTGTCGCAGGCTCTGCCGGGGCCGCAAAGCCCCTGGAAGGGGGCGATCGGCTACAGGATGGCTGTTGGCCCGCCGGCTGTGGCGCCTGCGTCGAGAGCCTCGTAGGGAGGTTCGGCAGTCACCGGCAGGCAGGCTCCGCTGCGCAGCAACTGGGTGATGCGTGCTGCCGACACTGGTTTGCTGAAATAGAACCCCTGCCCACCGGCGCAGCCAAGGTCCCGTAGCTGTTCCGCCTGCTCCCGCGTCTCGATCCCTTCGAAGATCGCGTCCAGTCCCGCGGCGCGGATAAGTTGGAGGACGGCGTCGATGAACTCCTGCTGTGAGCCGTCGGCCGAATGGGTGGTGATGATGGACCGGTCCACCTTGACCAGGTCGACGGGCAGCCGGCGCAGGTAACTAATCGATGAGTACCCGGTGCCGAAGTCGTCGATTTCGATCCCGATGCCGAGCTTCCGCAGTGCAAGCAAGGAATATGTTTCTACTTCCCCGCCGGTGACCAGACCGGTCTCGGTGATCTCCAAAACCAAAGACTCGGCGGCTATCCCCGAGTCGCGTAAGACGCCACGAACATGCTCCACCAAATCGATCCGCTGCAGCTCGGCCACCGAAAGGTTCACCCGGATCTGGAACCCCGGGTCCAGGTCCAACTCCGCGGACCACGCCGCGAACTGTCGGGCTGCTGCGGACAAAGTCCACCGGCCGAGGTCAACGATCAGGCCAGTCTGTTCAGCCATCGGAATAAAGTCGCTGGGCATGACACGCCCGCGGACCGGATGGTTCCAACGGACCAACGCTTCCACCCCAAGGGGGCGTCCGGTGCACAGATCCACCACCGGTTGGTATTCAAGCTCGAAGCCGCCGGCGGCTATGGCACCGCGGAGCTCAGACGCCATTTGGTTATGCATTTGACGCGCGTGGAGCATATGGGATTGGAAGATTTTGATGCGGTTTTGAGCGTCTTTCTTCGCCTCGTACATCGCTGTATCCGCGTCCAGCAGCAGGCTCTGGGCGCTCTGTCCTGCGTCCGCCACCCGCACGCCGATGCTGGCCTGCGGCCATACTGTGACTTCATCCAACTGGATGTCATCCTTGAGCACGCCGAGAATCCGGTGTGCCACCTGAAGCGCGAGATCCGTCGTCGCACGGGGAAGCAGGATCGCGAATTCGTCGCCGCCCAGCCGCGCCACGGTGTCGCCGTCGCGCACAATCGACCTCAGCCTGTTTGCCACCACGGTCAGGACACGGTCCCCGGCGTCGTGGCCAAAACTGTCGTTGACCTGCTTGAAGGAATCCATGTCCAGCAGGAGCAAGGCCGGAGCCCGCTGGCCGGACCGCGCGTCGTCGAGGGCTGCGTCCATCTCGTTGGCTAATGCCGTGCGGTTCGCCAGACCGGTCAAAGCATCCTTGAGCGCCATTCGGCTCATGTCCCGATGTGCCTGGCGCAGCTCGGCGGTTCGTCGTTCGACGCGCTCTTCCAGCTCCATGTAGCTGAGCTGCAACTCCTCGGCCAAAAGGTTGACGCCGGTGATCACGGCATCAATCTCGTCGCGTGCCGGCGAGGGCTGAATTCTGGTGGTCAGATCACCGCCGGCAAGGCGGACCATACCGTCGACCAGCTGCTGGAGCCGCGGGTCGGGGTTATGCGGCATTGTCCCGTTCCAGCCACGCAAGGGCCTGAGGCTCTGAGTCAAAGTAGCGGACCGGACACTCCGATGGTTCGGATCCCAGAACGAAGTTGGCGATGACCCTGTCCACGGGCGACTCGCCGACGAGGGCAATGGCGGAAGCATTAGTCTCCCGCCCCAGCATTGAACGCGCCATGCGGGAGATGGATGCCACTCCCTTCATGCGCATGAGCACGCGGCAGCGCTTGCCGCCGGAAAGTACCCGAAGCTGTGAGGAGGTGGAGACCGCCACTTCGTCTGTGAAAGCCAGACCACTCGGAAGGTCGACGCTAATGATGTTGTCGCCGGTGCTGCCCACATTGGCAGCAACGCCTTGAGTCATATTGACCAGGCTCCTCATGCGGCCGCGTCGTCGTGAGATACCGCTCCTAAAACCCTCACGGGCCATTCATGACCTAACACGTGCATCCGCTCCCCAACGATTCGATGAAAGCTTCCGCTTCCGTCCAATAAATCCAGAACTTACTGCTCCCGAACTGCCAATTGTTCATAGCGTAAACGAACAGCGTTCACGACACGCCTAGTGACACGAAGAATAATTTGTTACGAAGCTTTCGGGAACACGGCGATTTCTGCAGCCACCTGTGCCGCGCGATCCTTGGCGCCAGCTTGGGTAAAACAAGCTTGGCTATCCTTCAAGTGGCGCAGGGCAGATGCACAATCGCCTTGTTCCCGGAGCGCCTTGGCAAGCAACATGTTTGCTTCACCTGCAGTCTGGTGTGCCATCCTTGCAGGTTCCGCGCATATGGACGTGAGCAGCCCTATCGCACTGCTCATTTCACCGTTGAGGAAGTGCCAATGGGCGCGATTGAGCATGTTCTTGAAGAGGTCGCCATCATCGGTTCCGATAATCGTTGCTGCTAATTCAGCTCGTTCCATGCAGTCGGCTGTTTCGGTGTCGGCAATACCTGCCGTTAGTCTCATTGCTGCCGAAGCGCGGTTAAACCATGCCCAGAGTGCGAGGTCGTTCGAAGGCGACAAATGTTCGGCTGCTAGCTTGTGGTACTTCACACCGTCCATAGGCTGTTGTCTCAGGAAAGCGACGTTTCCCGCGACCCAGTAACACTTTCCTGCCGTTTGGGTATCGATAGTGGTGTCAAGCAAACTGATAAGGTGTTGGCTTTCCTGCCAGGCACGATCCAGTTGGTCACTCTCTGCGAGTGCTGCGATAAGGGCTAGCAAGGAGCCGATTCGAAGGTCCTGGGGCACCTCTCCCCCGCCGGCGATGCTGACCGCCCTGACGCCGTATTCAACGGCCCGTGCAAGTTCTCCGACAGCTTGGCTGACGTCAGACAACAGGTTCAGTGCGCGGCATTGGAGCTCGGCGGACCCGACTGTTAAAGGATGTTCCAAAAGCAGCAGGCCGGTATCAATGCAGGGACGATTGAGCCCCATTTCACGCTGGCACTCTGCTATGAACATTGTCATCTGCCACCACGTGGAATCGTCACCGGCAGTTCGCGCCCTTGAAGAAACATGCTGCGCAAGGCTCAGCGCCTGCGCATATTCCCTCCGGCCGAAGGCTTCACGAGCCCGCAATTCAGCAAGGACTCCACTACCCTCAGGACTAACCGACACCATGTGCGAATCCTCCAAACGCTGATGGCCGCGGCGATGAACCAGGCATCCCCCGAAATCCGATCATATTCTGCTGCCGAACGTTATAGGGGCATAGCCGTGTGTGTCGTTTAACCTCTAGCTCCTTAGGTATCTATGAATGTACACTAAGCGATGTCACCACCGCGTGCATAGATTTGCTAATCTATGCATAACCTAGAGGGAGCCCCATGAAAAAGTTTTCCGCATCCGTACTTCTTGCAGCAGTACTGGCTGTTACCGGCGCTACGGCTGCCTCGGCCGCTGACGAAGCATACACTTCGGTCACCATCGTTAAGTCCGCCCCGGTTCAAGGTGGCTTCACGATTCAGAGCGGCAACTGGCCGCACTAGTCGTTATATGGAGCGGGCTTTTCTGCTTTCCGGCTGAGGCCGTGGCGTACATCTTCGGAGGCGCGCCACGGCCTTTGTGTTTTTAGGAGACGCTGACAGCGTCCGAGGACCCGGCCCCTAGGTGCACCGGGTCTCCCACTGGCAGGGTCACCGTGAAGGTCGTCCCGGCTCCCACAACCGACTCCACGGAGACGTTCCCGCCGTGCTGCTCCACCATTCCCTTGACGATCGCCAAACCCAGTCCGGTGCCTTGAATGGCGTGGGCATTTGACGCCCGGTAGAAGCGGGCAAAGAGCTGCGGCAGGTCTTCTTCCGGGATACCGATTCCGCTGTCGGCAACCTGGACGACGGCGCAGGGAACCCCGTCGTCGCCCTCGGCTCCGCGGGAGACGGACACGCGCACCTGGCCGTCCTGCGGAGTGAATTTCACGGCATTGGACATGATGTTCGTGAAGACCTGCTCCAGCATCTTGGCGTCGCCGTTAGCGGCGAGCGGGGTGTCCAGCCCTTCGCCAATTAGCTTCACGTTCTTGGCTTGGGCGACCGGTTCGAGCGCTGTGGAAATCATGCGTAAAAGTTGTGACAGGTCCACCATCTCCGTCGTCAAGCCGCTGCTCTGGAAGTCCATCCTGGACAGGGTCAGCATGTCTTCGATCAGCTCGCGAAGCCGGGTGGCATTCCGCCCCACGATTCTCAGCATTCTGGCAACGGACTCCGGGATTTCGCCGGCATCTCCGTCCAGCACCAGCTCCAAGTAGCCGGTGATCGAGGTCAGCGGAGTACGCAGCTCGTGGTTGACCGTTGCCACAAAGTTGGACTTGGCTTGGTCCAGCTCGCGGAGCTTTTCCACGACCTGTTGCTGCGCTGTTATCAGGTGCCCCTGAATAAGCCCATGGGCCAGATTGCCCGCGACGTGCTGCAGCAGCGAAATCTCGGCCGGCGACCAAGGCCGCGGCCGGCCCGAGCGGATCAGGCAAATCAGCCCGAGAGCATTGGGCCCCTGGCCCAAAGGCGCCAGCACGGAAGATTTTCCCGGCGCGCTGGCGAACCATTCGGCCACGTCAGGGTGGGCAGCGAGGTCGACACCGCCCTGGTCGGCCGACGTGATGACGCTGGCCTTCGCCCACAGCGCAGAGGCGATTTTAGCGATTTGATCTTCACTGCGGTAGGGCATCGCATCGGGCTCCTGCACAGAATCGCCCACCCATTGTGCTGCGGTGAGGGGCACCCGTTCGTCGTCCAGGGTCCGCACCCAGACCAGGTCGGCGTCGAAGGCCTGGCCAATCCCGTGCAGGGCCAGATTGATCATCTCGTCAGGGTCATTCGTGCTGCGGATGCCGTCGGACACCCGCCGGATCTGCTCCCGGAGGACAGCCACCCCGTTGCGCTCACGCCTCCGGTGTTCCGATCTGGCGAGGGTCACCCGCACCCGGTTGGCCACGTTGGAGGCCGTCAGCGGCTTGATCAGGTAGTCGGAGACGCCCATCTCATAACCGCGTTCAATCAGGGGGAGTTCTTCCTCGCTGGCCATAAGCATCACGCGCCACTGGGCGCCAGGCTGAGTGTCCGAAAGCCTCCTCACGGCTTCCATCCCCGCCACGGACATATCGCCGGCGTCCACTAACAGGATGTCCGGCGGATTGCGCTGCATCTCGTCCAAGACCTCGGCAGCAGTCGTCAAGGTAGAAACCGCCAGTCCTGCATCAGTCAAGACGGTGCACAGGAAGGTGCGCATGGCGGCGTCCGATGTGCCGACGAGTACTGTGGGCCGAACTGCTGCCCCGGGATCACCTGCAACGGTCCGCACTGCAATTCCTCCTGCATTGAACGCGGTCCGGCATCGTCCCGGCTCCCCTGACGTTATGAATGAAGACTAGCAGTGCCCCGGCAGGTACTCCGGTAGCCTGCACCTTCTCATCAGGCGCTTTTCTAAACGCGAATCAGCGCCAAGGCGCGGCGAACCCGCTGGACTATTAGTCCGGCCGCTCGTAGCCAACCGAGGCGATATGCCAGAATGTGCGCATGTCGGTCCAGGCCTTTCACAGCCGCAGACACCGCGCATCTGCCCGGTTGGCGGTGATGTTGGCTGCCGGCACCGCCACCGCGGTCATCGTGGGGCTTACGGGCAACTGGGCCTATGCCCCATCACTGGGCTGGGAAACCAGGGAGCCGGCACTGCGCTGTTCCACGGCGAGCAGCCGCAGGTACAGCGGGTTGCCGCCGGTCACTTGCCACAGCTCGTTGAGGGCGGCACC
>NZ_JBNHHB010000026.1:0-67055 GCF_059091905.1 Arthrobacter sp. Dra40 | reverse complement strand
GCGTGCGCGCGGTGCCGATGACCTTTTGGCCGGGCTTGGTGGCCAGCAGGCCGTCAACGCTGACGTTGTTCAGCCCGCGCTTGCGCAGCGCGCCGGAGATGGTGGCCGTGGCGACCGAGAGCAGCTTGGCCTTGACATCCTCGGTCAGCGCGGACTTGCCGGTGACCGCCGGGGCCAGGCCGGCGGCTTCTTCGCTGCCGAAGGCGTCGATCCGGTCCTGGTCGGTGACCTTCGGGGTGTTGCCGAAGGAGGCAAATTCCGCTTCGCCCTGGGTGACGGTGGTGGACAGGCGGCCGGTGCTAAGGCCGGCGGCTTCGTCGGATACCTCAACCTCGACGACGTCGTCCGGCACGATCACGGAGGAGCCGGCCGGGGTGCCGGTGAGGATGACGTCGCCCGGGTGCAGGGTCATCAGCTGGGACAGGTCGGCCACAATCCGTGCAAAGGAGAAGATCAAGCCGGCGGTGGTGTCGTCCTGGACAACCTCGCCGTTGACCCAGGTGCGGATCCGCAGCGCGTCCGGGTTGACCGATGCGGCCGGCAGCAGTGCCGGTCCGATCGGGGTGAAGCCGTCGCCGGACTTGGAACGGATGTTGGAGCCCTTGTCCGCGTACTTGATGTCGTAGACGCCCAGATCGTTGCTGGCGGTCACGTGGCCCACGTAATTCCAGGCTTCCTCGACGGAGACGCGGCGGGCGGGCTTGCCGATGATCAAGGCGATTTCACCCTCGAAGGCCAGCAGCTCGGTGTTGGCGGGACGCTCCACGGTGCCGCCCGAAAGGGCCAGCGAGGAGGAAGCCTTCATGAAGTAGGAAGGGTTGGCGGGAACCCGTCCGCGCTGTGCAGCCCGGGAGCTGTAGGAGAGGTGTACGGCCAGCACCTTGCCGGCGTCCTCCAGGATCTTGCTATCCACCGCCTGCAGCGTGGCGGCGGACTGGGTGACGTTGCCTTCGGACAAAGCAGCCTCCTGTGAAGTACGAAATCGTATACGATCCATCATCCCGTGTGGCGGAAGCCACGTCAAGGGGCTGGCGAAACATTTCTCGAGCGATCGGTCGGCCTCGCCCTCATTGGCCACCTGTCTGCCTCGGGTCCGCGCGGGGCGGGCTGTTCCTTGCCGGGTGATGCCAGGCCGTTGTGCGGTGGGGTGGCCGACCATCTCTGTGCTTTGCATTCCAGCGGAATGGCATAGAGTGAATGCATACGCATGGATTTGCATGCGTACCGCTAAGGAAGTGATTGTGTAATGAAGGCTTGGCAGTTTACAGAAACCGACGCACCTCTCTCGCTCAATGAAGTGCCTGCACCGGAACCTGCTGCGAATGAAGTTGTCCTGGATATCAAGGCCGCTGGGCTGTGCCACAGCGATGTCGGGTTCATTGATGGCACCTTGACAGGACTGCTTCCGTTCCGGCCGATCACGCTCGGACATGAGATCGCTGGTATCGTCTCAGCCGTCGGTGCGGACGTCACCACTTTCTCGGTGGGCGACCGAGCCGTTATTCCCGCCGCGATCGAAGGACCCGGCACCTCGCTAGACGGGGGCTTCGCGGAGAAGGTGAAGGCCCCCGCGCGGCTGGTGGCGCCGTTGCCCGACGGCGTGCCATTTGACCAGGCAGCGGCCGCAACGGATGCCGGCATGACCTCCTACCACGCCATGATGGTCCAGGGCGGACTCAAGCCCGGGATGAAGGTCGGGGTCATTGGCCTGGGTGGTTTGGGATCCCTCGGAGCGCAGACGGCGATAGCCAACGGCGCAGAACTTTACGTGGCCGAAATCAATGAGAAGGTGCACGCGATGGCACTTGAACTTGGTGCCACGGCGGTAGCCAAGGACATACGGGACTTTGCCGACAAAGGGCTGGACCTCGTGGTCGACTTTGCCGGCTTCGGTACTACTACCGCCGGCGCCGTGGACATCGTTCGTCGCGGCGGCCGCGTCGTCCAGGTGGGGCTCGGACGGAGCGAGGGCACCATCAACCTCCAGCAGCTCACGCTGAACGAAGTCGAGCTGGTCGGTTCCCAGGCAGGAACGCTGCAGGACTGCGCCGACGTGCTTCAGCTGATGGCAGACGGCAAACTTTCGGCCCATATCAGCCAGATTTCCTTCGACGAGATCGGAGAAGGCATCGGCAAGTTGGCTCGCGGTGAGGTTATTGGCCGGTTGGTCGCTGTGATCGACTGATCCGGTTAAGTTCATCCGACCCCTAGCCACTTGCACAAGGCACCTCCAGCCCAGAGCTGGGGGTGCCTTGGTTGGCTCTGAACGTCTGCCTCAGCCCACGCTGGGAGCGCGGTTCGGGGGCGCGGGAATGGCGAGATTTCCGGTGGTATTGCCGCCGGTGCGCTCTTCGGGTGACGCGACGGCCGGCCCCCCGATTGTGGGCAGCCCGGCCACAGGGGACACAGCCGCGATTGAGGCGGCGGCAACGTTGCCGGTTCCATCTCCGCTGGAGCCCAGCGCGGGGGAAATCAAGGCCGACTGCTCGGGCAGCGGGGCTTCCGCCAGGTTTCGTAGGCTGACGGCAACCTCGTGCGCGGTGGGACGCGCGTCCGGGTTGCGGCTGGTCATGAGGGTCAGCAGGTCTTTCCAGTGGTCGGGGAGCGAGTCCGGAATCTCCGGGTCGCGCAGCAGCCGGGCCAAGGCAGCCTCCATCGGTGTGCCGGAAAAGGCCTTCTCGCAGGTGAGGCATTCGAGCAGGACCAGTGCCAGCGAGTACACATCGCTGGCTCCGGTGACCGGGTGGCCCAATGCCTGTTCCGGGCTGAGGTAATTGGCGGTTCCGATGGTTGCGCCCTGGGCGGTGGCCATGCTGGCTTCGACCATCCGTGCGATGCCGAAATCGGACAACTTGGGGTGGTGGCGGGTGTCCTCGGCGTGGCCGTTGGCCAGCAGGATGTTGGCAGGTTTCACGTCGCGGTGAATCACGCCTTGGTCGTGGATGTAGTTCAGTGCGTCGGCCAGATCGGCGCCAATCTGCGCCGTTTCGACGGAGGTGAGCGGACCGCCACGCAATCTGCGCCGGAGGTCGGCTCCTTCAATCAGTTCCATGACCAGAAAACTGGTGGTGGCGCCGTCGTCGGCGATGTGCAGGCCGGCGTCCAACAAGGTGACCAGGCCGGGGTGATTCAGGGTGGCCAGCAGCAGGGTTTCGGTATGCTGCCGCCGGTACTCGTCGTCATCGGGCGTCGTCGGCGCGAACATCTTGACGGCCACGTCGCGGCCCAGGGATTCATCCACGGCCCGGTACACGGATGCTGCTCCACCGGTGCCGATAAGCTCCCGTGTCCTGTAGCGCCCGCCCAGGATTGTCTCCATCAAGCCTCCACGCCCCAGGATTTTGCTGTCGTCGGCAATTGTACCGATGATCAGCCTGCTTCACGTCTATGGTTGCACGCGAAAAGGGTTATCCGGCGAGGAATTCGATGGCCGCGGTCTTAAAGGTGCGGGAAGTCACCGCATTGGCGTGGGTACGGGCCGGCAGCCACATCAATTCGGCCGCCTCCGCAAGCGCGGCCAGCTTGGGAGCGGTGGTCGCCAGGTCGTCCCTGTCGCCGGCCACCAGGAGCACCGGCATTTTCGGCACGGCCTCGGCGGGCACGAACGGTTCCGTCTTGATCGCCTCGATCATGGTCATCAGCGCAAAGATATCGTTGGACGGCACCAGCTTGGCCATTCGCAGCAATTCAGCGGTATTGACGTCCTCAATCGGCGTCCCGTCGGCCAGGAAACGCTGGGCAGCACGCAGGTCGAAGTCGGCCAGCGGGTCCGCGCTGCCCGGGCCGCCGAGCACCATCCGCCGGACCAGTTCCGGCTGGGTGGCGCCGAATTCCCAGGCCAGCCGCGCACCCAAGGAGTAGCCGATCAGGTCCACCCCGGTGTCGCCGTCGTCCTCTTTCAAGAGACGGACCTTGGCGTCCTGGATCAGCTGCAGCAGGTCGGCGCGGATCCGGCTGGGCGTGTAGGCGTCCATTTCTTCGGGAGCCGTGCTTTCGCCGTGCCCGGGAAGATCCACCGTCACCACGCGACGGCCCGCCTGGGTCAGCGCCGTGATCCAGCCGGCGTCCTCCCAGTTGAGCTTGGCGGAGGAGGCAAAGCCATGGAGCAGGATCACGGGCCGGCGAGGGCCTTCGGTGCCCTCGGCGGCCTCGTACACCTGCACGTGCAGGTGCGGGTCGACGCCTTCAACGGTGTGCTCCCGGTGGGTCTTCATGCTTAGTCCTCGTCGTCGAGCGCCGCGGTCAGGCGGACGCGGCGCTTGGGCGCTTCTTCCTTCGGTATAGTGCCCACAATACCGGCGGTGTCGTCGGGGACCTCGAAGACAATCAGCGGTTCGCCCACCTTGATGGTGTCGCCGGGTCCGCCGTAGATTTTCACCACTTTGCCGGCCTGCGGCGAGGGCAGCTCAACCGCTGACTTGGTGGTCTCCACTTCCACCAGGGGGTGGTTGCGCTCGATCTGCTCGCCCTCGGCAACCAGCCACTCCAGCACGGTCGCCTCGATCAGGCCTTCGCCCAAATCGGGCAGGGGGAACGAAATTTCAGCCACGGCGATACTCCAATACTCGCTGGATCCCGAACAGGATGCGGTCAATGTTGGGCACGTACTCGTCTTCCAGATCTCCTGAAGGGTACGGTACGTCGAATCCGGTCACCCGCTCAACGGGTGCACGCAGGGTGCCGAAGCAGCGTTCCGTGATCAGCGCCGCCACTTCGGCGCCCAGGCCGGAGGTCAGCGGCGCTTCGTGCACGACGACGGCGCGTCGCGTCTTGGCCACGGACGCGGCCAAACCTTCGGCATCGATGGGCTTGAGCCAGCGCAGGTCCAGCACCTCGATGTCGATGCCGTCTTCGGCGGCGAGTTCGGCCACCTGCAGGCAGCGGGCCACCATGGCGCCCCAAGCCACCAGGGTCAGGTGCTTGCCCTCGCGGACAATCCGCGACCCCTCGGGGGAGTAGCCGGCGGCGCTGGTGTCTACCGGCCCCTTCTGCCAGTAGCGGGACTTCGGCTCCATGAAAATCACCGGGTCCGGCCGGGTCGCGGCGTGCTTGAGCAGGTGGTAGGCCTCGTTCGGGCTGGACGGCGAGACCACTTTCAGGCCGGGTACGTGGGCGAACAGCGATTCCAGCGACTCGCCGTGGTGCTCCGGGGCGCGGATGCCGCCGAAGCTGGGGACCCGCAGCGTGATGGGCATCGGCATGGTGCCGCGGCTGCGGTAGTTCATTCGGCCCACTTGGCAGACAATCTGGTTGATCGCCGGGTAGGCGAAGCCGTCGAATTGCACCTCGGGGATTGGGTGGTAGCCGGCCATGGCCAGACCCACCGACATGCCCAGGATGCCCGATTCGGCCAGCGGAGTGTCAAAGACCCGGTCTTCGCCAAACCGCTTCTGCAAGCCGTCGGTGATCCGGAAGACGCCGCCGAGCAGCCCGACGTCCTCGCCCAGCACCAGTGCCTTGGGGTTGTCCTCCAGCACCTCCGCCAGGGCGCGGTTCAGTGCCTGCTGCATGGAGAGGGTCTCGACGGCGGCGACGATGCCGGGCTCCACCACGTCTACGGAGGCCTGCTGGGCATCGGTTGCAAACGTGTTGTCGATGGCGGCTTCGAGGTCGCTGAGGGTGGTGTGCTCAGACATGCTCGGACTCCTCTCGCCAGGCGCGTGCCTGGGCCTGCAAGGCGTGGGTGGGTTCTTGGTAGACAAAATCGAACATTTCGGTGCCCGGACGGGAGCCAAGTGCTCCCACGCCGTTGCGGATCCGTTCCTCTTCTGCCTGGGCCGCTTCGAGGGCTTCGTCGAAAAAGTCCTCGCCGGCGATGCCGTCGGCCAGCAGCCGGCTGCGCATCCGGGCGAGCGGATCCTCGCCGCCGTCGGCGCGTTCCTCGGCCAGCGTGCGGTAGCGGCCGGGATCGTCGCTGGTGGAGTGCGGGCCGCGGCGGTAGGTCATGGCTTCCACGATGGCCGGGCCGTTGCCGGAGCGGGCGTGGGCCAGAGCGGCAGCCGTGGCCTGGTGGACGTCCACCACGTCGTTGCCGTCCACCTGGAGGGACGGCATGGCGTATCCGGCCGCGCGGGCGGCCACCGAGCCGCCGGCCACCTGGCGCTCGGTCGGCACCGAGATGGCGAAACCGTTGTTCTGGATGAAGAACACCACCGGGGCCTTCATAACGGCGGCGAAGTTCATGGCTTCATGCACGTCGCCCTGCGAGCTGGCGCCGTCGCCGAAGTAGGTGATGGCCACGCCGAGTTCGCCGGCAGGGGTGCCGGAAAGCGTCTGGCCGTGGGCCCAGCCGACGGCGTGCAAAACGGAACCGGCCACCACGGCCTGGATCGGCGCGAAGCGGGCGGCCTGAGGATCATAGAGTCCGCCGTGCCAGCTGGCCTTGTGGGTGGACATGTACTCGACCATGTCCACGCCCACGGTCCGGGCCACGCCCATTTCCCGGTAGGTCGGAAAGACGAAGTCCCGCGCCATGTCCAGCGCGTACCCGCTGCCGACCTGTGCGGCTTCCTGGCCCAGTTCCGGCGCGTAGCCGGGAATCAGGCCCTGGCGCTGCCAGCGGATGGCTGATTCGTCCAGATGGCGCACCGCCACCATCAGCCGGTAGAGCTCCTTGAGGTCTTCGGCGGACAGGTCGGGCTGGGCCGACGGGTCCAGGGCAAGAACGTCGCTCATGCCTGCTCCTCCACGTAGTTTCGGTGCCGTCGGCCCGCCCCTCATGCGGGGGCCGACGGCGTCGGTTGCTAACCGTGACGATAGTCACCGAGGAGGAAGGTGCGCAATATGCAACTAATCCACCGCACAACGTGCGCAGTTCGTCCGTGGTATTGCGTATGTATGTGACCAAACTGCTAGCAGGTTCAGGGTAGGCGGGAACTTTTTGCAGAGTCTCTGCGGGCGTTGATTTTCGCCGCTGCGGCGATGCCGGCGATGAGTACCAAGGTGGAGAGCAGCTGGATGCCGGTGGTCGGGGAGAAGAAGCCCAGGACCAGAATGATGGCCAGCAGGGCCAGGCCGATGTAGGTGACGGCCGGGAAGCCGCGCATGCGGAACGGCAGCTCGGTGCCGTCCCGGTCTGCCCTGCGGCGCAGCACCAGCTGGGACAGCAGCACCATCGCCCAGACCACCAGACAGGTGGAGCCGACCACGTTCAGCAGCACCGGCAGGACCCTCTCCGGGAAGATCAGTTCCAGCACGGTGGCAATAAAACCGAACGCCACCGAGGCCAGCACCGCGCGGACCGGAACCCGCCTGCTGCTCAGGCGCCGAAGGGCATAGGGGGCCTCGTCCCGCTCCGAGAGGGAGAAGATCATCCGGGAAGCGCCGTACAAGTTGGCGTTCAGCGCAGAGAGCAGCGCAATTGCCGCGACCAGCGTGATGGCCGCATCCGCGCCGGGGATCTGCGCGGCCGACAGCACCGCGGCAAAGGGCGATGCCAGCGCCTCCGAATCCCACGGCACCGTTAGGGCGATCACCAGCACGGAACCGAAGTAGAACACCAGGATGCGCCAGACGACGGTGCGGATGGCGTTGGCGACGCTGGATCCCGGGTTTTCCGTTTCCGCGGCGGCCACGGCCACGATCTCGGTGCCGCCAAAGGCGAAGATCACCACCAGCAGGCCGGCGCCGATTCCGGCAATTCCATGGGGGGCGAAGCCGTCACCGCCGAAGATCACGCCCAGCCCGGGGGATGGAACGTTCGGCAACCAGCCGAAGATCAGGGCGGCGCCGACGGCGAGGAAGGCCAGGATGGCGATGACCTTGAAAATGGCGAACCAGAACTCGAATTCACCGTAGTTCCGCACGCCAAACAAGTTGACCACCGTGAAAACCACCATGAACACCAGCGCCAGCAGCCAGACGGGCAACACGGGCCAAACCGTGGCCAAGAGCCCGGCGGCACCGACCGCCTCCGCGGCGATGACCACCACCAGTTGCAGCCACCACAGCCAGCCGATGGTGGCGCCGGCGGTACGGCCCAGCGCCTTCTCCGCATAGGTGGAGAAGGCGCCGCTGCTGGGGTTGGCAGCCGCCATTTCGCCGAGCGCCCACATCACGATGATCACCAGCGTGCCTGCCAGCAAATAGGACACCAGCACGGCCGGCCCGGCAGCCTGGATGCCCGCTCCCGAACCAAGGAAGAGGCCGGCACCAATGGCGCTGCCAAGGCCCATCATGATCAGCTGGCGCTGTTTCATGGCGTGGCCGAGGCCGGCGGGCGCCGGACCGATGGGGTTGCGGTGATTGGTAGTGGTGGGTCGCGGTCGCGGCATCGACTGTCCTGTTGTTTGGTGAAATCAGCCCTAAGGCTGACAATTTGTCTAGCGGTTTCCGCAACTGGCGGTTATCGAACGCGAAAGGACGCCCAGCGTCATGCAGATCGACTCTCTCGATGCCGACATCGTCACGCTGTTCACGGAGGATCCGCGGATGTCCGTGCTGGAAGCCTCGCGGGTACTGAAAGTAGCGCGTGCCACAGTACAGGCCCGGTTGGACAAGATGCAACGCGCCGGCGTGACCTCGGGCTGGGGGCCCCGGCTCTCGCCCGAAGCGCTGGGCTACGTTGTGCGCGCCTATTGTTCCTTCGTGATCCGGCAGGAATCCGGCCACGACGCCGTGGCGGCGGCGCTCGCCGACATTCCGGAAGTGTTGGAACTGCATACCGTGTCCGGTGAAAGCGACCTGCTGGCCTGTGTGGTTGCCCGCTCGAACGCCGATTTACAGCGCGTGCTCGATCAGGTGATGGCGACCAATACGGTGCTGCGCTCCTCCTCCGTGATCGTACTCAATAGCCACTTCCAAGAGCGGACGCTTCCGTTGGTCAAAGCTGCTGCGGATCCACGCTGATCTCGGTGCGGCGGCCATTGTCGTCGTCGTGAATTTCGACGTTGGGAATCACCGCCGCTCGGCCGAGCCCGGCAGCGATTCCGGCGATCGCGGCGAAGACGGCAGGCAATGCTCCCGTGCCGGGAGCCAGTACGGCGATGACTCCCCACGTGAGCGCGGCCAGCCCGGCGGCAAATGCCAGCACATGGATCCATTGCCGCCGGACCGGGCGCAGCAGCAAGCTGAGGACCAAGGCGAACGGTGCGCCTAGGAGTGCGGCAAAGAAGAAGCTGAACATCAGCACCACGCCCCAAAAGCTCAGGGCCGCCGAGTTGGGCGAGACTACCGTATCGATAATGCTTACGGTCAGGGAAAAAACGAACCACGAGCCGAACGCCACCAGCCAGCCCTTGATGAACGCGTACCGATCGAGCACCACCCGGTGGTTCGCCGGACGGGGGTTAGCCCCGTAGCGACGACGCAGGATTTCGTCGTTGTCCGGCCACTCAAACCGACGGCGCTGCTCCTCCGGCGGCATGACGGAAGCCTAGCGGGTCAACCTGACGGCAGGAGTGAACCGGCTGCCCCGCAATTCCAGGTGAGGGCAGGGTAAATCGGTGAGGGCAGGGTGCACGGACCGTGCCCTCACCGATTTACCGTGCCCTCGACGGGCCCTCCGGACGGATGGCCGGACGGGGGAGCTGCTTGCGTCACATTCGGCTGCCCGCGGAATGTGATTGGGTCAAAGTGACCATAAGCCGCTACAATCTGTTCTAGTCATTATGACTCTTACTCAGGTTCCGGGAGGAGGCAGCCATGCCGGTCTATTCGGCCAACGTGTCCGAGCGCGCGCAGCAGCCGCCGGAGCTGGCCATCTCCACCGTCATCTTCGCCCTCCGTCCGGACCCGGAGGCTGGCGTCCCCACGTTGTGGCTGCCGCTGGTCCGCCGTACCCGCCAGCCGTTCCGCGACCTCTGGGCGTTGCCCGGCGGCCCGCTCAGCCCCGACGAATCGCTGCAGGATGCGGCGGCGCGGAACCTGCAGGAGACCACGGGGCTGCAGCCGAGTTATCTGGAGCAGCTCTACGCTTTCGGCGGCCTGGACCGGTCGCCCGTTCAGCGGGTGGTCTCGATTGTCTATTGGGCGCTGGTGAAGCCGGACGAGGCGGCGCTGGCCCGCGAGACCGAGAACGTCCGCTGGGTGCGCGCCGACGACCTCGGTCAGCTGGCGTTCGACCACAACCGGATCGTGGAGTACGCGCTGTGGCGGCTGCGCAACAAGGTGGAATACAGCTCCATCGCCTACGCCTTCCTGGGCTCCACGTTCACCTTGGCCCAGGTCCGCGAAGTCTATGAGGCCGTGCTGGGCAAGCAACTGGATCCGGCCAACTTCCGCCGCCAGCTGCGCGCCACGCCGGACATCGAGCCCACCGACGAGTACCTGCAGGGCGGCCGGCACCGGCCGCCCCGGCTCTACCGCTACACCGGCAGTACCGCCCAGCTCAGCGACAGCCCGCCCGCCTAGACGCCCCATCGACTCCCAGACTTGACCAACTGCTCAGAACAACGGAGAACACCATGCCATCGGTCAACAGCACCATCCAGCTGATCACCCGCGAGGAAGCGCAGGCCGCTGGCTCGGGCGCGCCCGCGTCCACCTGTACGCCCGGTCTGGCCAAGGGCCCGTGGTCCTTCGACACCGCGTCGGCCAGCGGGGCGTGGGCGCCGTCGTACGGTCCGGGCGCATCGTCGGCCGATCCGGCGCCCGCCGCCACCCCGCGGCAGGGCGAGATTCCGGCCGAATACCGGCTGGCCAGCGACGCAGAGCTGGACGCGCGGATCCTCGCCGCCAAGGACAAGCTCGGCGAGAAGCTGGTGATCCTTGGCCACTTCTATCAGCGCGACGAAGTGGTCAAGTACGCCGACTTCGTGGGCGACTCCTTCCAGCTGGCCCGGGCCGCCAAGGAGAAGCCGGAGGCGGAAGTCATCGTGTTCTGCGGCGTGCACTTCATGGCAGAAACCGCGGACATGCTCTCCGGCCCCGATCAGGCCGTGATCCTGCCGAACCTGGCCGCCGGCTGCTCGATGGCGGACATGGCGGACATCGATTCGGTACAGGCATGCTGGGACCAGCTCGCCGACGTGCTCGGCACCGGGCCGGACGCGGACGGCAAGGTCCCGGTCATCCCGGTCACCTACATGAACTCGTCGGCTGCGCTCAAGGGGTTCTGCGGCGAGAACGGTGGAATCGTCTGCACCTCCTCGAACGCCGAGACGGTGCTGGAATGGGCCTTCGAACGTGCCCACCGCGTGCTTTTCTTCCCGGACCAGCACCTGGGCCGCAATACCGCCAAGGCCATGGGCGTGCCGCTGGAGCAGATGCCCATGTGGAACCCGCGCCAGGCACTCGGCGGCAACGACGAAGCCACGCTGCTGGACTCCCGCGTGATCCTCTGGCACGGTTTCTGCTCGGTACACAAGCGCTTCACGGTGGACCAGATCCAGAAGGCGCGCGCCGACCACCCGGGCGTCCGGGTGATCGTGCACCCCGAGTGCCCGATGCCGGTGGTGCATTCCGCGGACGAGGCCGGCTCCACCGACTACATCCGCAAGGCGGTGGCCGCGGCCACCGAGCCGACGGTCTTCGCCATCGGCACCGAGATCAACATGGTCAACCGGCTGGCCGCCGAGTACCCGCAGCACACCATCTTCTGCCTGGACCCGGTGATCTGCCCGTGCTCCACCATGTACCGGATCCACCCGGGCTACCTGGCTTGGGTGCTCGAGGCCTACGCCGGCACCGGCGAGCTGCCCGGCGGCGAGGTACTCAACCGGATCACCGTGCCCGATTCCGTGGCCGTCCCCGCCCGCGTGGCGCTGGAACGGATGCTGGCAGCCAAGCCGTGAACGGCAATCCGGCCCGGCGCATCGCGGTAGTGGGGTCCGGGATTGCCGGGCTCTACGCTGCCGCACTCGCCGCGGAGCGGGCGGACAGCGCCGTCACGCTGATCACCAAAGGCTCGCTCGCCGAGTCCAACACCTGGCATGCCCAGGGCGGCATCACCGCGGTGACTGCACAGGGTATTGCGGCGGGGGATTCCGTGGCGGCCCACATGGCGGACACGCTCACCGCGGGCGTGCAGTTGAACGACGACGGCGCCGTCCGCCTTTTGTGCGAAGGCGCGGCGCGGGAGATCGCCACCTTGGAAGACTGGGGCGTGGCCTTCGACCGGCACGGCGGCGAATTCTCGCTTGGGCTGGAGGGTGCGCACTCGGCGGCGCGGATCCTGCATGCCGGCGGCGACCGGACCGGAGCCGGCATCGCCGAAGTCCTGATCCGGGTTGCGCGCCGCCTGGCCGAAGCCGGCCGGTTGGAAATCCTCGAACACACCATGGTGCGGCGGCTGCTGAAGGACGGGCACCGCGTCACCGGGGTGGAGGTGATGGGTGTGCGGACCGAAGCCGAAGGTGCGGTGCCCGCGCAGCTGGACACCGACGTCGTGATCCTGGCGACCGGCGGTGCGGGGCAGCTGTTCCCGGCCACCACCAACCCGGCCACGGCCACCGGCGACGGCGTGGCGCTGGCGTGGGAGGCCGGGGCGGTGCTGGCAGACCTGGAGTTCATTCAGTTCCACCCCACCCTGCTGGACCCTGCGGCCACCGGCGGCAGGCCCTTCATGATCTCCGAGGCAGTGCGCGGCGAAGGCGCCGTGCTGGTGGACGCGGCGGGGGAGCGGTTCATGCCGGAACTGCACCCGGCCGCCGAACTGGCGCCGCGGGACGTGGTCTCCCGCTGCATCCACCAGCAGTTGAGGCTGCAGGAGGAACGCGGTCTGGTGCCGCAGGTCTTCCTGGACGCCACCGGTGTGGAGCGGGAGAAGGGCTCCGGCTTTCTGGCCGCGCGGTTCCCGCTGATCGATGCGACGGTCCGCTCGCTCGGCTTCGACTGGGCCAGGCAGCCGCTTCCGGTGCGCCCGGCCTCGCATTATTGGATGGGCGGCGTGCAGACCGATGCCGATGGGCGGACCTCGGTGCCCGGACTCTTCGCGGTCGGCGAGGTGGCCTGCACCGGAGTGCACGGCGCCAACCGTCTGGCCTCGAACTCGCTGCTGGAGGGGCTGGTTTTCGCCAGCCGCGCGGTTGCTGCGCTGGACCGGCCGGATAGTACACCCAAGTTCGACGCGGTGCCGCTTGATGCTGGCGTCCCTGCCTGCGGAACTACGCCGTGCACGCGGAAACAGATCCAGACCGTGATGGCCGCCGCGGCCGGCGTAGTCCGGGACGGTGAGGCGCTGCAGGAGGCGGCCCGCCAGCTGGCCCGGTGGCATGTGCCGTCCACCGGTGCCGCTCCGGCCGAGGACGCCGCCCTGCTGACGGTGGCCCGGCTGGTGGTGGCGGCCGCCGCCGCACGGCAGAACAGCATCGGCGCGCATTTCCGCAGCGACCACAGCCAGGCACCGGCGGACCGGGCGCGGCTGGCCTTCGTGAATGTCCGCACGGTTGCTGCGCCTGACGACTACTTTCCTACGTCCCAGCGAATCCTGCAGGAGCAGCCATGAACCCTATCCAGCCGATCGACGGCACCGCCCTGGAGCGAATCGTCGCCGGGGCGCTCGCCGAGGATGCGCCGTGGGGCGACATCACGTCCACCACGCTGATCCCCGGCGACGCCACGGCCAACGCCGAGCTCGCCGCCCGCGAAGCCGGCTGCTTCTCCGGCGGTCCGGTGCTGGCCGAGGTCTTCCGCCAGGTGGACCCGTCCGTGCAGGTGGACCTGAAGGCCGAGGACGGTGCCGCGTTCGAGGCCGGAGACGTGCTGGCGGTGTTGTCCGGAAACGCCCGGGCAATCCTGCTGGGCGAGCGCGTGGCACTGAACCTGCTGCAGCGGCTGAGCGGGATCGCCACCCAGACGGCGGCCTTCGTCGCCGAAGCCGCCGGCACCAAGGCGCGGGTGGTGGACACGCGCAAGACCACGCCGGGGCTGCGGGCGCTGGAGCGCTACGCCGTGCGCTGCGGCGGCGGGCACAACCACCGCTATTCGCTCTCCGACGCGGTGATGGCCAAGGACAACCACCTGGCCGTTCTCACGGCGGACGGCACCCGCGACCTGACCGAGGCACTGCGGGCGGCGAAGGCCAAGCTGCCGCACACCGTGCACTTCGAGGTGGAGGTGGACCGGGCCGAGCAGATCGAGCCGGTGCTTGCCGCGGGCGTGGACACCATCATGCTGGACAACTTCAGCCTGGAGGAGCTGAGCGCCGGCGTCCGGCAGGTGGCCGGGCGGGCGTTGGTCGAGGCCAGCGGCAATGTCCGGCTGGAGACCGTGGCCGCGATCGCACGGACCGGGGTGGACATCATCTCCTCCGGCGCGCTGACCCACAGCGTCCGGTCGCTGGACCTGGGCCTGGACATCCGCATTGCCGCCGCTGACGCGGAGCGAGCCGCGGCTCCCGCTGACGGCGAGGCACCGTCGTCGTGATTTATCTGGATGCCGCGGCCACGGCCCCGGTGCGCCGCGAGGTACTGGAGGCCATGTGGCCGGCGCTGACGCAGGACTTTGGCAATCCGTCCAGCCACCACACCGTGGGAGAGGCGGCGCTGCGGGCGCTGGACTATGCCCGCGGCAAGGCGGCGGAGGTGCTGGGCTGCCGGCCCGGGGAGATCATCTTCACTTCCGGCGGGACCGAGTCCAACAACCTGGCGATCAAGGGAATCGCGCTCGCTGCCCCGCGCGGCAAGCACATCGTCACCAGTGCGGTGGATCATCCGTCGGTGCTGGAGGCGGTGGACTACCTTGTCCGGTTCCACGGCTTCGAGGCCGCGCGGGTGCCGGTGGACGCCGCGGGCTCGGTGCGCGTGGACGCACTGGAGGCGGCGCTGCGCGAGGACACCACCCTGTGCACGGTGATGTACGCGAACAACGAGGTGGGCACCATCCAGCCCATTGCCCAAATCGGCGCAGTCTGCCGGGCCGCGGGCGTGCCGTTCCACACCGACGCCGTGCAGGCCGCCGGCTGGCTGGACCTGAACGTCTCGGCGCTGGGCGTGGACGCCCTCAGCGTGTCCGGCCACAAGCTGGGCGCACCCAAGGGCTGCGGCTTGCTCTACGTTGCCGGGCGGGTTCCGCTGGAGCCGGTGCTGCACGGCGGGGGACAGGAACGCGGCCGGCGGTCCGGCACCGAAAACGTGGCCGGCGCGGTCGCCGTGGCCACGGCACTGTCGCTGGCGGACGGCGACCGTGCCGCCGACGTGCAACGGCTCACCGGCTACCGCGACTACCTGATCGACACCGTGCTGCGCGAGCTCCCGGGGACGGTGCTGACCGGACACCGGACCGAGCGGCTGCCGGCCAGCGCCTCCTTCTGCTTCCCCGGGACGTCCGGCGAGGCGGTGTTGCTGGAGCTGGAGCGCCGCGGAGTGGTCTGCTCCAGCGGTTCTGCCTGCGCGGCCGGCTCGGACGAGGCCTCGGCGGTACTGCTAGCGATGGGCATCGACCGGGCCGTGGCGCAAACCGCGGTGCGGCTGACGTTTAGCGCCGGCGTGAAGGAATCCGAGATCGCGCTGGCAGCGCGTTCCGTGGTCGCCGCGGTCAAAGAGGTCCAGGCGCTGCGGCGCTGAGGCGGTCCCGGAGGCCGGGGGAATTGCACCCCCGATCCGATATCGCTGTCCCGCGTTTTGGCGGGTAGGCTCCAGTCACGGCGCGCGCGGGGGCCCGAGTGGTACCGAGTGGGACACGGTGTGGTGCTCTACCGGACCGGTCCACACACTGGCTACGGTAGGAACCTGACGGAGGGGGAGCAGGCCATGAGGACAGGGAATGTACTGGGCCGTGGTGCTGCTGCGGCCCTGTGCTTGGCGCTGGTTTCCGGCTGCGGTCTGCTGCCAACCAACGACGGCGGCGCCTCGGCCAGCGCGGGCGCGTCACCGGCTGCGGCGGCGGGCGGCGGTTCCCCCGGAAGCACTGCACCGCTCGGGAAAGCGCCCGTTCGTCAAGCCACCATCGAGGGCTGGAAGGTCTACACCGACCCCGACCGCGTGCTCAGCTTCGAGATACCCGGCGATTGGGCGGTGCAGAGGCAGGTCAAGCCCAGCCAGCCCTCGGAGAACGGCCTGCATCTGGATATCCGCGACTCTTCCGGCAAGCTGGCCGCCCAACTGCACACCCGGCTGAAGCTGCCGAAGGCCAGCTGCAGCGCGGGCGGCATGACCGAACTTCGGGTGCTGCTCAGCGAACCGGCCAAGGTGCCCGCCGTGGCATCAGATGACACCGTCGAGCCGATGTTCGTTTACCGGACGCTGCTGGGCTACAAGTACTTCGGCTCCTATGGGCTGACCGATAAGCCCGCCGGCAACGGCTTCCAGGCCTGCACGGTGGAAAACACCGTCAACGGCCCGAAATCTGTGGGCACCTACTCCTTTGGCACGGCCGTGCGCCACGGCACGCCGGCGCCGGGCGACAAGACCGGCCTGCTGGATAAGTACGGGCTGATCGCCGAGGCGGAACACTTCATCACCACCAAGCGCTTCAAGACGGTGCAGCAGGTCATCATGACCTTGCAGATCACCGGTGACGCACCGGCCTGAACAGTCTAGGCCGGGAAGGTTCACGCGCGCACCTTCGCGGCCTAAATCTTCGCGGCCCGGAAGGGATCACCGCGCAGCCGTGCGGCCTAAATCTTCGCGGCCGGCCGGCCCCGTACACCCGGCGCCACATGAGCAAGCACAAGGCCCGGTTGCTGCCGCGTTCGTGGAAGCAACCGGGCCTTGTGGACCGCAGCTGCGGCTCGGTGGGAGCCGACAGCCAGTGAATGTGGCGCCGGGTGTACACAGCGCCGGTGAATTCGGGCCGCGGCTGGCGGTCAGGCGTTCTTCAGGCCGGAGTGCAGCTTGTCGGTCAGCTCCTGGAGCCGACCGAACTCATCTTCGGTGAGCAGCGGCGCCAGCATGGAGTGCAGGTGCTTCACGTGCTCACGGCCGATTTCCTTCTGCAGCGTGCGGCCTTCCTCGGTCAGCGAGATCTCGATGCCGCGCTGGTCGTTCTGGGCCGTGCGGCGGAGCACCAGGCCTTTCTTTTCCAGCCGGTCCACCATCCGGCTGAGGCTCGGCTGGCTGATCAGCAGCGCCTCGTTCAGCTCGTTCAGCCGGCTCCAGCCGCCCGGGCACAGACTCAGGTTGAAGAGCACGTCGTACTCGCGCATCGCGAGCTTCTTGAACTCGGGCAGTTGCTGCATCCGGCGCATGACCGCCACCTGGGTGCGGAACAGCGATTCCCACGCCTCCGCCGTCGTCCTGACATCAGGGCTGGAGGATTCAGCCATTGGTCACCGCCTGACCGGCAGCCTGCTTGGCGTCGCGGGCGGCCTTGCGGCTGGCGTGCGTGGGGGCGTCCGGCACGTGTGCCGGCTTGCGGGCGGCGAATTCCTTCTTCAGCACCGGCAGCACCTCTTCGCCGAACAGGTCCAGTTGCTCCAGCACGGTCTTCAACGGCAGGCCGGCGTGGTCGATCAGGAACAGCTGGCGCTGGTAATCGCCGAAGTAGTCGGCGAAGGCCAGGGTCTTCTCGATCACCTGCTCGGGGCTGCCCACGGTCAGCGGTGTCTGCGCGGTGAAGTCCTCCAGCGACGGGCCGTGGCCGTAGACCGGGGCGTTGTCGAAGTACGGTCGGAATTCGTTGACCGCGTCCTGCGAGTTCTTGCGCATGAAGAACTGTCCGCCCAGGCCCACAATGGCCTGGTCGGCGGTGCCGTGGCCGTAGTGCTCGTAGCGCTCCCGGTACAGGCCGATGAGCTGCATGTAGTGCTCCTTCGGCCAGAAGATGTTGTTGGCGAAGAAACCGTCGCCGTAGTAGGCAGCCAGTTCAGCTACCTGCGGGGTGCGGATGGAGCCGTGCCAGACGAAGGGCGCGACGCCGTCCAGCGGCTGTGGCGTGGAGGTGTAGTTGTGCAGCGGCGTGCGGTGCTTGCCCTGCCAGTTGACCACTTCTTCATCCCAGAGCTTGCGCAGCAAAGCGTAGTTTTCCACGGTCAGCTCCAGCGAGTCCTGGATCTTCTTGCCGAACCAGGGGTACACCGGGGCGGTGTTGCCGCGGCCCAGAACCAGGTCCACACGGCCGTCGGCCAGCTGCTGGAGCATGGCGAAGTCCTCGGCGATCTTCACCGGGTCGTTGGTGGTGATCAGCGTGGTGGCGGTGGAAAGCGTGATCCGCTCGGTCTGCGCGGCGATGTAGGCCAGCAGGGTGGTGGGGGAGGATGAGAAGAACGGCGGGTTGTGGTGCTCGCCGATGGCATAGACGTCCATGCCGATTTCTTCGACCTTCTTGGCGATGGCCACCGCTGCCTTGATCCGCTCGCGCTCGGTGGGCATGCGGTTGGTGGTCGGGTCCAGGGTAACGTCGCTGACGCTGAATACGCCGAGTTCCATGATGATGTACCTCTCGTGGTGCTTGCTTCGAAATCAGTTTACATGCATATGCATTCACTGTTTTCAACGGCGCGCCGGACGGAATGATTCCCCTCCATGGTGTGGGCCGGAACACGGCGGCCGCGCTACCCGACCGCAGCGCTGCCCGACTGCCGCGCTGGCCGACCGCCGCGCTGCCTGTGCCACCGCCGCACTGCGTCAGGCGTGCAGTGCGGCCAGAATGCGTTGCAGGCTGACGGACACGGATCCGGCCGCGGTGGCCGGGGTTTCCTTCGACACCGAATCCACCAGCACATCGGCGAGCCGCTGCTGGGCGTTATGGCCGGCCTGAAGACTGTCCGGCAAGTCCTCCGCCGCCATGCTGCGGATGGCCTCCGCGGTGGCCTGAAGCGCGTCGGCCATCGGTTCCAGCACAGGTTCGGGCAAGTGCAGATGTTCATCCCAGATCACGTCGCTGAGCACCTCGGTCATGTCCTGGGCGTGGAAGGCAGCGCGCTCCAGGGTGCGCAGATTCCGCCAATCAGCCTCAATATCACGGTCGTGGAACCTACGCCGCGGGTTGGCCCTGCGGCTGCGGTCGGCGGTCTGGACGGCCTGTCGCACTTGGTTGCCTAAGCGCGCGAGGCTCTCGCCGTTGGACGCCCACTCCTTGTGTTCCGGCGGCCAGTCCTCCCGGAGCGCCTTAGCCATGTCCTCCAGCTGTCCGGCAAGGTCGGATTGCAGTTGCTGCATGCTGCGCCCCACCTCCTTGAAGTTCAACGGCGGAAACAGCAGGAAGTTCACCGTGATGCCGACCACTACGCCCACCGCCATCTGCACGGCGTAGCCGAGCGAGTAGTCCCCGGCATCGGAGCCACCGACCAGCAGGACGAACAGCGCGGCCATGGGAACCCACTCCCGGCCCGCCCCGAGCCCCGGCAGGCCCGCGAGCAGGACACCCAGGAAGACCAGCAGGCCCACGCTCAGGAAGTGCAGGCCGACGGTCAGCAGCAGGAGCCAGGCCAGCCCGATGCCCAGCAGCAGCCCGGCCAGCGTCTGCAAGGACGTCTTGATGGAGTCGGCGACGGTGGAATACATGCTGATCAGTGCGCCCAGTGGGGCGTAATAGGGATACTGGTCCACCTCGCCGGGCAACTGCAGGGCGATGATCCAGGCGACGCTGCAGGCCAAAGCCGTCTTGAACGCCAGCTGGACCCGCTGCATGCCGCCCATCTGCTGGCCATACTTCCGCAGCGGGGCAGGGAGCCGGCCTAACAGCCGGTCCACCCGGCCCAGCCCGCCAGCGCCCACGGACTCGGGTCCTGTCATGATTGACACCTTTCGGGGCTCGAGGCACCCGCCGGGGTCAGCGCCCGGCCGGAACCAGTTCTGCCTCGAGTGTATTGCGCTCGTCCGACCGGCGCTCGCGCCTGCCCTCCACCAGCCGGTACAACACCGGTACCAGCACCAGCGTCAACGCGGTGGAGGAGACCAGGCCGCCGATCACCACCACGGCCAGCGGCTGCGAAATAAAACCGCCCTCGCCGGTCAGGCCAAGCGCCATCGGCGTGAGCGCAAAGATGGTGGCCAGTGCGGTCATCAGGATGGGCCGCAGCCGGCGCCGCGCGCCGTGCGTGATGGCGTCCGCCACGTTCATGCCGGGCTGCCCGTCGTGCGGGCGCCGGTATTGGTTGATCAGGTCGATCAGCACAATCGCATTCGTCACCACGATGCCCACCAGCATCAGCATGCCGATCAACGACGGCAGCCCCAACGGAATCTGCGTGAGAACCAGCAGCCCGATCGCGCCGGTGGCGGCGAACGGAATGGAGACCAGCAGGATCAGCGGCTGCACCAAGGACTTGAACGTCGCCACCATGATCACGTAGACGATGGCGACGGCGGCCAGCAGCGCCCAGCCCAGCTGCGCGAAGGATTCGGCCTGCTGCGTGGCCGCGCCGCCCAGGCTCGCCGTCACACCGGCCGGCAGGTCGGTGCCGTCCAGGACCGCTGCCACCTCGCCGCTGAGCGCGCCCAGGTTGTCTCCCTCCGGGGTAACGGAGACGACGGCGGTGCGTTCCCCGCCGCTGGCGCTGATCGACGTCGGCACGTCGGTTTCCTTCACCGTGGCCAGATCGGTCAGCGGCACCGGTCCGGCGGCCGTCGGCAGCTCGACGTCGCGCAGTTCATCGACACTGGCGAAGTCGCTGCCTTCGCCGATGAGCACGGGGAAATCGGTGGTGCCGATCCGCACGGTCCCGCCGGGCAACGGGCTGATCGTTGACGCCAGCAGGCCGGCCACCTGCTCCTCGTCCAGGCCGGCGGCCACCGCCTTGGCCCGGTCCACGGACACCTGCACCACGGGTTCGGCCGCGGACAGGTTGCTGGACGCCTCGGCGGCTCCCGGAAGATCCCGCAGCCTTTCCACCAGCCGGTCGGATGCATCCTGCAACTGGCCCGGCTCGCTGGCGGAGATCTCCACGTCCACGGTGCTGGAGGTGCCGAAGCCACCGCCTTGTGTTCCCAGCGTAAACGTCGCGTCGCCGGGCAGCTCCTCGACGGCGGTGCGCACCCTGTCGCGCAGCGCCGCCTGGTCGATGCCTTCTTCCGTGATCACGGTGTACTGGGCCACCGAGGCGCCAGCGGACAGGAACGTGCCCAGGCCGCCGCCGGCGTTGCCCATGGTGACCTGGACGTCCTGGATCCCGTCCATGCCGGCGAGCAGCTCCTCGACCGGAACCGACGCCTCGTCCGTGGCCTTGAGGCTGGTCCCGGCCGGCATCTGGAGCCGCAGGCTGAAGCTGTTCTGGCCGCTGTCGCCCAGCAGGTTGGTCTGCATCAGCGGGACCATGGCAGCGGTGCCGCCCAACACCAGCAGGGCCGCCAGGGTGGTGACCACCGGGTGCCGCTGCGTGCCCGCGAGCACCGGCAGGTAGCCACGCTGCAGCAGGGACCGCCGTTCCTTCTCCGAAGCCGCCTCGCGCACCGCCAGCGCGTCGGGGAGCGATTGCAGCGGCGGCGACTTCACGAACCAGTACGCCAGCACCGGAACGATCGTCAGCGACACCGCCAGCGAGGCGAGCAACGCCAGCGCCGTGGTGACCGCGAAGGGCCGGAACAGTTCGCCGGCCAGGTCGCCGACGAATGCGATCGGCAGAAAGACCGCCACCGTGGTCAGCGTGGAAGCGGTGATCGCGCCGGCAACCTCGCGCACCGCCGCCATGATGGCGTCGCGCTTGGCTTCGCCGTAGTTCAGGTGCCGCCGAATGTTCTCGACCACCACGATCGAGTCGTCCACTACCCGGCCGATGGCGATGGTCAGCGCGCCGAGGGTGAGGATGTTCAGCGAGTAGCCCAGCGCGTTCAGGCCGATGAACGTGGCCAGCAGCGACAGCGGGATGGAGATCGCGGTGATCAGCGTGGCGCGTACGGAGAGCAGGAAGACCAGGATGATCAGCACCGCGAAGCCCAGCCCCAGCAGGCCCTCGGTGGTCAGGTCCTTGATGGACTTTTCGATGAACGGGGCCTGATCGAACACGGTGGTGATCTGCGCACCGTCGCCCAGTTCCGCCTCCAGTTCCGGCAGCATCTCCTTGACGGCGTGCGAGATGGCCACCGTGTCGCCGTCCGGCGTCTTGGTGACGGCCAGGGCCAGCGTCAGGTCTCCGTTGGTCCGTGTGATCGAGGTTTGCTCGTCGTCGGCGATGGACACCTTGGCCACTTCGCCGATGGTGGCGGGATCTGCCGCGGCGGCCTCCGGTTGCTGGCGGGGCTGTGCCTGGCCGGGCACGGTGTCCGGGACCGGAATTTGGCCCTCGTCCGCGTTGCCCGGTGGAGCCGGCTGGCCTTGGCCCGGGAACTGTCCCGGTGCCTGCCCAGCCCCCGGTGAGGAAGGAGCGGAAGGCTGCGCCGCCGTCGTTGTGTCAGCGGGGGAGAGCGGCAGGTTTTCGATGGCTTTCAGGCTGTCCAGCGGACTGCCGATCTGCACCGAGAGGCTCTTGCCGTCCTGCTGCACGGCCCCGGCGGGGACCAGCCCGCCGCTGCTGGCGAGGCTGTCCACCAGGGCGGAAACCCCGACGCCGGCCTCCGCCATGGCGTCGTCGTCCGGCAGGATGGCGATGTGCCGGCCGGGGCCGCCGGAGACTTCGGCGCCGCGCACGCCGGGGATGTTCTGCAGCCGGGGCACGGTCAGCCGGTTCAGCTCCGTGCTCAGCTCGCTGAGGTCCACATCGGATGAGACCGCCATGAAGACGATCGGGAAATCGTCGATGCTGCCGGCCAGCGACAGCGGCGAGACGTCGTCGGGCAGCTGCTGGCGGACGTTGGAAATGGCGCGGTCCACCTGGCTGCGGGCACGGTCCAGATTGGTGCCGTAGACGAACGTGAGGTTGACGGTGGAGAACCCCGTGCGTGACACCGCCGAGGACGATTCGAGACCTTCCACGGCGGTGAGCGCGCGCTCCAGCGGTTCGCTGACCTGCTTGTCCACCACTTCCGGGGACGCGCCGGGCATGGTACTGACGACAGTGACCCGGGGAAACTCCAGCGAGGGGATGAGCTCCTGCTTCAGCGAGCCCATGGTGATCACGCCGAAAACGGCCACAAAGACCGTAATCAGAGCGATCAGCGCCCGGTTCGCCAGGGACAGTGTTGCCAGCTTGTGCATGGGATGAAGCTTAGTTTGTCCGGGCTGGACCGCCGAAGCGCACCGGTGTCAGGCGAGCTCGAGCACCTTGTTGGTGTCCGCGGTGATTTCGGCCAGCAGCGACCGGTTCTCGTTCAGCTTGGCGCCGTAGCCGGGGATCATTTCCTTCAGCTTGGGCTCCCAGCCCTTGAACTCCAGGGGGAAGCAGCGTTCCAGCAGGCTGATCATGATCGGCGCCGCGGTGGAAGCTCCGGGGGAGGCACCCAACAGGGCGGAAATGCTGCCGTCGGCGGAGGCGATCATCTCGGTGCCGAACTGCAGGGCGCCGCCCTTCTTCGGGTCCTTCTTGATGACCTGGACCCGCTGGCCGGCGGTGATCAGTTCCCACTGGTCGCCCTCGACCTCCGGGTGGAAAGCACGCAGGGCCTTGTTCTTGCCTTCGCGGGTCTTGAGCACCTCGGTGACCAGGTACTTGACCAGGCCGAAGTTGTCCTTGGCCACGGCCAGCATGGGGATCAGGTTGGACGGGCGCACGGACAGCGGCAGGTCCAGCAGCGATCCGGTCTTGAGGAACTTCGGCGAGAATCCGCCGTACGGGCCGAAGAGCAGGGAGCGCTTGCCGTTGACGAAGCGGGTGTCCAAGTGCGGCACGGACATGGGCGGGGCGCCCACGGAAGCCTGCCCGTACACCTTGGCGTTGTGGGCGGCAATGACGGTTTCGTCCGTGCAGCGCAGGAACTGGCCGGACACCGGGAAGCCGCCGAAGCCCTTGGACTCGGGGATGCCCGAGCGCTGCAGCAGGTGCAGGGCGCCGCCGCCTGCTCCGATGAACACGAAACGGGCGTTGACCTTGGTCTTTTCGCCGGTGGCGTTGTTCTTGACTTCCAGCGTCCAGCGGCCGTCCGTGTTGCGGGAGACGTCCAGCACGCGGTGGCCGTAGTTCAGTTCCACACCGTTGGCGACCAGGTAGCTGGCCAGCTTGCGGGTCAGCGATCCGAAGTCCACATCGGTGCCGCCGGTGACGCGGGATGCCGCCACACGCTGCTGCGCGTCGCGGCCGCCCATGATCAGCGGGGTCCACTCGTTGAGGGTGGCGTGGTCTTCGGTGAACTCGATCTGTTCAAACAGTGGTTCGTTCTTCAGCGCCTCATAGCGGCGCTTGAGGTAGTCCGCGTGGTCATCGCCCCAGACAAAGCTCATGTGCGGCAGCGGGTTGACGAATTCCTTGGGCGAGGAGATGTGGCCCTCGCGGATCATGTGCGACCAGAACTGGCGCGACACATGGAACTTCTCGTTGATGCCCACGGCCTTGGCGGTGGGGACGGACCCGTCGGCAGCGGCGGGGGTGTAGTTCAGCTCGCAGAGCGCCGCGTGCCCGGTTCCGGCGTTGTTCCAGGGGTCCGAGGCTTCCATGCCAACCTCGTCCAGGTTCTCGAACAGGCTGATGCTCCAGTCCGGCTGCAACTGCTTGATGAAGGAGCCGAGGGTGGTGCTCATGATGCCGCCGCCGATCAGCGCGACGTCGACGTTGTTGGATGATCCCGAGGGGGTGTTTGCAGTCAACTTCAATCTCCAATAGCAGCTTTGCCAGCATTCAGAAGCCTAGCGCGATGCCACAGCGAGACTAAAATTTGCCGTCTCCGTTGTGACCCAATAGACAGACGCAGCGTGGGGTGCCGTAGTAAAGCAGCGGTGAAACTGCTCGGCGGCCGCTGCGGCAGCAACCTCACCCCAGTTTATGCGGGGCTCAGCTGAATCAGATTGTAGACCTCGTCCAGCATCGGGCTGGCCGGGTAACTCTCGACCCGTGGCCCCATGGCCAGCGCCGAAATCGGGAACGCCAACGGCACGGCGGGGACCGCGCGGGCCAGCTGCTCGTTGATGCTGTGGTAAGCGTCCACGCGGTCTTCGCCCTCCGGCAGGGTCTTGGCGCGGGCAATCTTGCTGCGGATCTGCGCGCTGTCATAGCCGAACTCCAGCGATTTGCTGCCGAACAGCGGACCCACGAAGTTGTCCGGGTCGCGGTAGCTGCCGCTGAGGCCGGCCAGATGCAGGGCATGGTCGTCTGTGCCTTGGACCGCTTCCAGATATCCCTCGTCCCACGGAACCGGCATCGGCTTGATGTTGATTCCGACGGCGGTGAGCTGGCGGCTCAGCTCCGCGTACACCTTTTCGGGAGTGGGCAGGTAGGCCCGCGTCACGTCGAGCGGATAGTAGAAGGTGAGTTCACCGCCGTCGTACCCGGCCTCTGCCAGCAGCTGTCGCGAACGCTCCGAGTTGTACTCGTAATACGGGATGGTCTCGTTGGTCACGCCCAGGCTGCGCGGGATGAATTGCTTGGCCTCGGTGGTGCCTTGCAGGTAGAAACTGTCGATCAGCGTCTTCCGGTCGATGGCATGGGCGATGGCCTGGCGCATTTTGATGTCTTTCAGCCCGTCGGCAGCCTGGTTCATGCCCAAATACGCCACCGAGAACGGGTCGCGCTGGAGGACCTGCATGCCGGCCCGGACCAGGTCCGCGTAGGTGGCCGGGGTGACCAGGTCGTAGCCGTCGATGTCCCCGGCCTGCAGCGCCCGTAGCCGGGCGGTCGGATGCGGCAGCGTCTTGAACACCACGGTGCGCACGTCGCCGGCAGCGCCCCAGTACCCGTCGTAGGCGGAGAGCGCCACGCGGTCCTGGTCCCAGTTGGCGAAGGCGAACGGGCCGGTGCCCACCGGCGCCAGTCCGTAGCGGGAGACCTTGTGGCCGTTGCGTTCCTCGGTCAACCGGTCGGCTTTTCCGGCCTTGAGTGCGGCCGGCGAGGAGATGGCGAAGGCCGGCATGGCCAGCGATGCCACCAGCCCGGTGAACCGGCGCGTCAGGTTCAGCTGGACCTCCAGCGGTCCCACCACCTCACAGCTCTCGTAGAGCGACTCGCCCTCGTCCTCGGCCAGCGCGCCGAAGACCGACCGGAAGGCGAGTCCGCGTTCCACCGGCTGGGCGTCCGCCGGGAGCCGATACCAGCGTTCGAAGTTGGTGCGGACCGCTTCGGCGTTGAATGCGGTGCCGTCGTGGAAGGTGACGCCTTCGCGCAGCCGGAAGCGATAGGAGCGGCCGTCATTCACCTCGGTCCATTCGACGGCCAGCCGCGGCGCCGGCACACCGGTCGCCGGATCCACGCCGATCAGGGTTTCCAGCATCTGCCGGGTCACCCGGTACGACTCGGTGTCCAGCGCGAGCGCTGGGTCCAGGGTCACCGGAGTGGCGGCGATGCCCATGGAGAAGGTGGTGTCCCCGGGCGATGCCGTCGGCGGGGCGGCCGTCGTCGAGGACGGGGCGGGTCTGCTGGGTTCCGAGGTGCAACCGGCGAGCAACACAGCCGCCGCCGCTGCGCCGACCTTCAGCACGGTGCGGCGCGCGGGAAGTGGTGTCACGCTTCGGGCTCCTCGGGGCAGGCGGGAATGATCCTCAAGTCTAATCGACGCCGGTCCTGCACCCGGAGCGGCGAATTCCCGATGAGAGGTAGGCCACATCCGGCCCTCGATGGGGCAGGATGGACTCATGACCGAACATGCCGACGACGCAGCGCTGCTCGAGGTCCGGGATCTGGCCGTGACGTTCCGCACCACCTACGGGGAAGTCGCCGCGGTGGAGGGCGCCTCGCTGCGCTTGGAACAGGGCCAGACGCTGGCGATCGTGGGTGAATCCGGTTCCGGGAAGTCCACCACGGCCATGTCCCTGATCGGCCTGCTGCCGGGCAACGGCCGGGTGACCGCCGGGAGCATCCGCTTTGACGGCCAGGAGCTGGTGGGGTTGCCGGAGCAGCGGATGCGGGCCATCCGCGGACGCCAAATCGGCCTGGTCCCGCAGGATCCGATGTCCAACCTGAACCCGGTCACCAAGATCGGCTCGCAGGTGGCGGAGACGCTGCTGGTGCACGGGATGGCGACCAAGCGTGATGTGGACCGGAAGGTGGTCGAGGTGCTGGAGGCGGCGGGGCTGCCCAACGCCAAGGAACGTGCCAAGCAGTACCCGCATGAGTTCTCCGGCGGCATGCGCCAGCGGGCCCTGATCGCCATCGGCCTGGCCTGCCGGCCGCGGCTGCTGATCGCGGACGAGCCGACGTCGGCGCTGGACGTGACGGTGCAGCGCACCATCCTGGACCAGATCGACTCGATGACCCAGGAATTGGGCACGGCCGTGCTGCTGATTACCCACGATCTGGGACTGGCAGCCGAACGCGCCTCCGAACTGGTGGTGATGCACCGAGGCACGGTGGTGGAGGCCGGGCCGGCGCGGCAGCTGCTGGAGGACCCGCAGCACCCGTACACCCAGTCGTTGGTGAAGGCGGCGCCCAGCGTGGCGGCCGTGCGGCTGCTGCCGGGCGCCTTTACCTCCAGCCCCCAGGCGCGGGCAGAGCGTGCTGAAAAGGTATTCCAAAACCACGACGCCGGGGCCACCTCCCCTGGGACGGCTCCGGATAACATCGTGGAGCTGCGCGACCTGACCAAGGTGTACAAAATCCGCGGCCAGGCCGAGGATTTCTACGCCGCAAAGAACGTCACCTTGGATGTTCCGCGCGGACAGACCGTGGCGATCGTGGGCGAATCGGGCTCCGGCAAGACCACCACGGCACGGATGCTGCTGAAGCTGATCGAACCGACCAGCGGCACCATGACCTTCGACGGCATGGACGTGGCCACCCTGTCCAAGCCGCAGCTGCGGGAATTCCGGCAGCGGGTGCAGCCGGTGTTCCAGGATCCGTATTCGTCGCTGAACCCGATGTTCACCGTCGAACGGATCGTGGACGAGCCGCTGTCCACCTATAAGCGCGGCAACGCCAAGGAACGCGCTGCCCGGGTTCGTGAACTGATGGACCAGGTGGCCCTGCCGCACGGCATGCTGCGCCGCTACCCGTCCGAGCTTTCCGGCGGCCAGCGCCAGCGCGTGGCGATTGCCCGGGCGTTGGCGCTGAAGCCGGACCTGATTGTCTGCGACGAGCCGGTGTCGGCCTTGGACGTGCTGGTCCAAGCGCAGATCCTGAAGCTGCTCGGCGACCTTCAGTCGGAGCTGGGGCTGAGCTACCTCTTTATCTCGCATGATCTGGCCGTCGTGCGGCTGATCTCCGACTTCGTTTGCGTGATGAAGGACGGCGAACTTGTGGAGGCTGCCAGCTCGGAGGAAGTGTTCACGAATCCGCGGCACCCGTATACCCGGCGGCTGCTGGCCTCCATCCCGAGCAACGAACTGGACATCGAGGCGGAGGATCCGGAGATTGCGTCCTAATCCAGTCGGCCCCGGTTCCACTCCGGAGCCTGAAGATCACCGCCCGGAAGGTTTTGGCTTCCGGACCGGCGTGCGAAGCGCCGCCGTCGCCACCGGATTCGCTGTCTTTGTGCTGGTGATCGGCACTGTGCTGGTGGCTTTCGGCGCGGTCATCTTCATGGGGGAGGGCCAGTGGGGCGCCGTCTGGCTGCTGGTGGTGCTGGAACTGTTCTTCATCGCGGGCTTTGCGGCCATGCTGCATATGGCCCGCCAGCGGCGCCGCAACGGCGGGAAGCCACCGGCGACGCTCGCCGGCTGAACCCGTTCAGCCGGCGCCGGCGAATATGTCTGGCTACTTCGCCCGGGTCTTCGGATCCAGGGCTTCGCGCAGCGATTCGCCCAGCAGCGTGAAGCCCAGCGCCGTGATGGCGATGCAGAGGCCGGGCAGGAACGCCAGTTGCGGGGCGATGCCGAGTTCGGCCTGGGCGTAGGTGAGCATCCGGCCCCATTCGGCAGTTTGCGGGCGCCCGCCGCCCAAACCCAGGAAGGAAAGGGCGGCGGCATCGATCACGGCGGTGGCCAGCGTCAGCGTGGCCTGGACGATCACCGGGCCCAGGCTGTTGGGCAGCTGGTGGTTCATGATGATGGCGCTTCGGCTTAGGCCCAGCGTCTGCGCCGCCAGCATGTATTCGGCGCTGCGCTGCGAAATCATCGACGAGCGCAGCAGCCGCGCGAAGATCGGCACCTGAGCCACGCCGATGGCGATCATGACCGCAAAGGCCCCTTGGCCCAGGATGGCCGCAATGGACACCGCCAGCAGCAGGTTCGGCACGGAGAGCAGGATGTCCACCGCTCGCATGATCACGTTGTCGATCTTGCCGCCGAAGCCGCCGGCGATGATGCCCAAGAGCATGCCGCCGGCCAGTCCGATGGCCGTGGACATGACGCCGATGACCAGCGACGCCTGAGCGCCCCAGATCAGCTTGCTCAGCAGGTCGCCGCCGAAGCGGTCCAGCCCCAGCGGGAAGCCGTCCACCTCGCCGAAGCCCGGGATGTGGGTGGGCGTGATGTAGGTGCGGCCGGGCAGCTCTTCGCCGCCGTAGCGGGCCAACAGCGGGGCCAGCAGCGCCACGAGCAGGAACAGTCCCACAATGACGGCGCCGGCGATGGCCTGCGGGTTCTTGCGCAGCCGGCGGAAGGCGTCCTTCCAGAGGCTGGTGCCGCCGGTGTCCTGGACGACGGGCACCGGTGCGGCGACGTCGGTATCGCCGCCGGTACGGGGAGGAAGTGTTGTGCTCATCAGACACGCACCCTCGGATCGATGACGCTGTAGGAAACGTCCACCAGCAGGTTGATCAGCGAATAGATCAAGGCAATGAAAATAATGAACCCCTGCAGTACCGGATAGTCCAGGTTGAAGATGGCGTCGCGCAGGAACCTGCCGATCCCGCTGAAGGCGAAGACCGTCTCGGTCAGCACAGCGCCGGAGACCAGCAGCCCCAATTGCAACCCAATCGTGGTGGTCACCGGCAGCATGGCATTGCGCAGAATGAAGCGGTTGCGGATGGTCTTCTCCTGCAGCCCTTTGGCTCGGGCAGTGCGGACGTAGTCGGCGTTCTGGACCTCCAGCACGGAGGCCCTGGTGATGCGGACGATGATGGCCAGCGGAATGGTGCCCAGCGCGATGCCGGGCAGGACCAGGTGCATGAAGGCGTCCCAGGCCGCGTCCCATTCGCGGGTGAGGATCCCGTCCAACACGTAGAAGTCGGTCACGTGCGTCGCATCGATGCGCGGATTCTGCCGCCCGTCGGTGGGGAACCAGGGCAGCTTGATGGCGAACATCCATTTGAGGATGAAGGCCAGGAAGAAGACCGGAACGGTGATGCCAATCAGCGACAGGACCACCGAGGAATGGTCCGGCCATCTCCCGTAATGCTTGGCGGCCTGATACCCCAGCGGAATCCCGATTCCGACGGCGAAGATCAACGCCACGACGGTCAGTTCAAGTGTTGCCGGAAACCGGGTGCCGAATTCTTCAAGCACCGGCCGGCCGGTCAGGATCGAGGTGCCGAAATCGCCTTGGAGCAGCTTGCCCATGTAGAGGAAGTACTGTTCGATCAGCGGCCGGTCGAATCCGTAAAGCTCGTTGATCCGTGCCACGGCATCGGGCGTGGCACGGTCGCCCAACAACGCGGTGGCCGGCCCGCCGGGCAGGCTGCGCACCCACAGGAAGAGCAGCAGCGAGAGCCCGATGAGCGTCGGGATGAGCAAAGCGATGCGTTTGCCAATGACTCTGAGCACGGTATCCTTCCGGCGCCTGGCGGAAGCGCCTCGTCCTGTTGCCGTGGGGTGGAAACGCCGGGACCCGCACTGGGCGGGCCCCGGCGGCGGGAGTTACTCGGTCAGTTTGATCGTGTTGAAGACCTCGTCATTGACGGGGCTGGCCGGGTAGGACTCCACCCGGGGCGCGAAGGCGAGTGACGGGGCCGGGTGTGCCAGCGGGATGGCCGGGACATACTCGGCGATGTCCGCGTTGATCTCCTCGTACAGCGGCGTCTGCTCTTCTACCTTGCTGGTGCCGCGGGCCTCGGCCAGCTTGTCGAACAGTTCCTTGTTCTTGAATCCGAACTCCGGCTTCTCCTGTCCGAAGAACACCCCGACGAAGTTGTCGGTGTCGTTGTAGTCACCGGTCCAGCCCAGCAGGTGGATGCCGTGGTCCTCGCTGGCTTGGACCTTGTCCAGGTAGTCGGGCGCCCATTTGTCAGGCTGCGCCTTGATGGTGATGCCCACTTCCTCCAGCTGGGCGCTGAGGTTGGTGAACACCTGCTCCGGCGTCGGCATGTACGGCCGTGAAACGCCCGTCGGATAGTTGAACTGCAGCTCCAGTCCGTCCGCGTAGCCGGCCTCGGCCAGCAGTTCCTTGGCCTTCGCCGGGTCATAGGGGTAGGTCGTGACGTCCTCGTTGTAGCCGTTGACCATGTCCGGCACAAACTGCGAGGCAACCTTGGTTCCCTCGGGCAGCGTCTGCTTGACCAGCGCTTCCTTGTCGATCGCGTAGGAGAGCGCCTGCCGGACCTTGAGATCGGAGAGCGCCTTCACCTTCTGGTTGATCCCCAGGTACAGGATGGTGAACGGATCGCGCGGAACAATCTTGAAGCCGGCGTCCGCCAGTGCCTGGGTGTCGGCCGGGGCCACCAAGTCATAGCCGTCGATCTGTCCGGCCTCCAGCGCCTGGCGGCGGGCGTTCGGGTCGTCGATGATCCGGAAGATGATCTTGTCGATCTGCCCGCGGTCGCCCCAGTAGCCGTCGAAGTAGGAGAGCTCCAGCGACTGGCCGGCCTCCCAGCTGTCGAACTTGAAGGGGCCGGTGCCCACCGGATGTCCCTCGGCGTATTCGCTCAGTACCGGAGCCTCGGCCGAGCCGCCCACCTCATCGGCCTTGAACTTTTCCATCGCCGTCGGGCTCTGCATCGCGAAGGCGGGCAGCGACAGCGCGGCGATGAACCCGGCGAACGGCTTGGCCAGCTTGACGGTGACTTCGGTGTCACTAGCGGCTTCACAGGAGTCGTAAACGGCGGTTTCGGGGGAGTCGGAGTAGCCCTTGAAGAGCGAGCCGTAGTAGTAGCTGACCGCTTGGGACTGCTGGACGCCGGTGAAGTTGTACCAGCGGTCGAAGTTGAAGCACACCGCTTCGGCGTTGAAGTCGGTGTCGTCGTGGAACTTCACGCCTTCCTTCAGCTTGAAGGTGTAGGACAGGCCGTCGTCGGACGCTTCCCAGGATTCGGCCAGCAGCGGTGCCGGATCGGCCGTACCGGGCTGCACGCCCACCAGGCCCTCGAAGATCTGCCGACTCACGCGGAACGATTCGCCGTCGCTCGCGTACGCCGGATCCAGGGATTTGGGATCCGAGGATGCGGCGAACACGAACGTCGAATTGACGGCGCCTTCGCTTTCGGCGTCGGTTCCGCCGCCGCGCTCGCTTTCGGCACAGCCGGACAGGATGAGTGCGCCGGCGGCCAGGCCGGCGATAGCGGCTGCGGTGCGCCGGCCTCGGCGCGGGCCACCTGAAGTGGTGCCAGTGAATGACATGGACTGCTCCTCGTGGACGTGAGGTGGGGCGCCGACCGTGTGTGCGGCGACCGGCGGAGCCTCGCTATGGCAGGGCTCCGCTTGATGAGAGCTTAGTCACATGCAAGATCGAAAGCATCGGTTTCACGTTCGGGCGTGGGACAAAAGCATCACGATTTGGTGACAGCGCCCTATTAAGCACGACGGCTTAAGCACGACGGCGGTGCACACCTGCCGTCGGCAGGCGCCGGACGCGGGGCGGGCGCTAGGCGGGCGCCGGCGAGCACGTGGCGTTAACTCAAAGAGCCCCGCAGCGTCTGGGCTGCAGGGCTTTTTGAATGTGGTGCGCAAGGCGGGACTTGAACCCGCACGTCCGAAGACACTGGAACCTAAATCCAGCGCGTCTACCAATTCCGCCACTCGCGCATGTGCTCCCGGCCTGACTCCGGCCGATGAGGAACAGCAATTAGTCTAGCGGCATCCGGCCAGGCCGTTGGCAGGGTGGTGCCGTCCGAAAGCAGGCCTAGTTGTCCAGGCCGAGGTCACGGCGCAATTTCGCCACGTGCCCGGTGGCGCGGACGTTGTACTGGGCCAGGGCGACCTTGCCCGCGGGATCCACCACGATGGTGGAACGGATCAGGCCCTCGTAGACCTTGCCGTAGTTCTTCTTTTCGCCCCAGGCGGCATACGCCTCGGCCACGGTGTGGTCTTCATCGGAGAGCAACGGGAAATTTAGTTGCTCGTTGTCGGCGAACTTCACCAGCTTGGGAAGCGGGTCGGGGGAGACGCCCAGCACCGCGTATCCGGCGCCCTTTAAGGAGTCGAGGCTGTCGCGGAAATCGCAGGCCTCCTTCGTGCAGCCCGGTGTTGACGCGGCCGGATAGAAGTAGACCACAACGTTTTGGCCACGATAGTCCGCCAGCGACACGGTGTTGCCCACCGAGTCCTGAAGCGTGAAATCCGGTGCGATGTCGCCGGTAGACAGTCGTTCGGCCATGAGGCAGCTCCTTAGCAATTTCGGGTTCCAGCACCAGCATAGCCAAGTCGGCCCTCGGCCTGCCCGGGCAACGTACGTATACTTGTGGCATGCCGGATTTGAAGAATTGGCCGATGCCACGGTTGCTCTCCACCGCTGCGCGGCTGGTCGAGCATGAGTGGAACGACAAACTGGCCGGCCTCGGACTGACCCATGCCGGTGTCATTGCCCTGGAGGTGCTGGCCGCCGACGGGGAGATGACCCAAGCGCAATTGGCGACCCGGGTGCGCGTTCAGGCTCAGACCATGGGTAAGACGCTCGGTCGGCTCGAAGTTCACGGGCACATTGTCCGGGCACGCAGCGAGGTGGATCGACGGCGGCAGATCGTACAGATCAGCGACGAAGGGCACCTGGCGCTCAAGCAGGCCGCCGAACTGGAGCGGCTGCTCAGCAGCGGCAACGGCGACCAGATGGACGAGCTCAAGGAACGGTTGACCGTCATTATCCGCAGGCTCGGCAACACCCGTTTTGGCATCGGCGCGGGCGAACCCATCGACATCGTCGAGCTCAAAAGCTTCGAGGACGGCGACTGACCCGCCCCTTCGACGGCGCGGCCTTCGCCAGCGGCCCTGGCCTTTACCAGCGGGACGCTGACGCCCTCAAATAGCTGCGGAATCCGGCAAGATCCGCCACCACGTCGGCGGCAGATTCCCCTCCGTGCGTGATGCCTGCCGACTGGCCGGCATAAACAGGAGCCTGCGCTACGTCTGCATCACGGCGTGCTGCATCGACTGTCTCCGTGATCGACGGCGATGCAGCCACCTCGCCCTGCAGCGCTTCGAGGTCGTCGGTCCAACGGTCGCTGAACTGGTTGCGCAGCGCCCGGCCGCCGAACTCGGCGGGCCACGGCAGTCGCTGGGCGATGTCGAAAGCACGGGTGTAGACCGTGTCATCCGTGCCGGCGTCGGCGATGGCTTGCTTGACCTTGGCGTGGCTGATGGATTCCGCGCAGGCCGCGAACCGGGTGCCGATCCACGCCCCCTGCGCGCCCGCGGCGAGCACAGCCGCCACACCCCGCGCGGTGGCGATCCCGCCGGCCGCCAGTACCGGCTTGTCCGTCTGGTCCAGCGCCAACTGCAGCAGCGGCAGGGTCGCCACTTCATTGCGGCCGTGTCCGCCGCCTTCGCTGCCGCGGACCACGACGACGTCGATGTCCCCTTCCAGCGCACGCTGAAGATCCGCGGCGTTCCCCACCTGCATGGCCACCAACGAACCGGCCTCGCGGGCCATCGACGCGGCCGCACCGGGATCTCCGAAGCTGACGCAGACCAGGTCCGGATGGTGTTCCAGCACCACGCGCAGCGGCTCCAGCGATTCCTCCAGCACCCACGCCATCAGCCCCGCACCCCACGGTTTGCCCGGGGCTGCGGCCAAGGCCAGTTCGCGTTCCAGCCATTCGGTGGCCACGCCGCCGCCGATGCCCACCATGCCCAGTCCGCCGGCGGATGAAACCGCCGCAGCCAGGCGGCCGCCGGCGGCGCCGGCCATCGGGGCGTTGAGCAGCGGTTGGGTCAGGCCAAGGCGGCCGGAAAGATCACCGGGGGCTGTGGAGAGGCTCACGATTTGAGCATACCCCTGCGCCGCTGTGGATCGGCGGCCCACGGCGCCGGTTTGCTTCGGCTGGTCTTACTGCGAGAGGGAAGGGCAGATCTCCAGGATCTGGTCGCCGGCGGCCTCATGATCGGCGTCGGGATTTTCGATGTTGTCGGACACTGCCTGCAGCGGCGCCTCCAACGGCTCGGCGACGCGCTTGGACAGGTCGCGATACTTCTCGGCTGCCTCGGCGAGGTAGGACTTCACGCTCTCGTCGTCCGGTTCGCTCATCGCGAAGGCCTGGACGCCGGTCGCCATCTCCACCGTGATGGCCTTGATCTCCTCGCAGGAGTCGGCCACGGCCATTCGTCCCGCCGAGCAGGCGGTCGCGCCGGTGGCTAGGGCAATCAGGACAACGGCGGTGGAAAGTTTCTTCATGATTCCCCTAGGAACAGGCGGCAATAGCACGTTCAACCAACCCTAAGCGCGAAGACCCGCAGCGGGGGCCACGACGCGGCGGAATGATGACCCGGCCGCCTTGTTTCCGCATCAAGACAAAAAGAAACCCCGTCCGACAAAGCTTTCGCTTGGCCGGACGGGGTCTGTCTGTGCACCCCCCGGGACTCGAACCCGGAACCCATTGATTAAGAGTCAATTGCTCTGCCAGTTGAGCTAGAGGTGCATCTGTTCCTGAAGGTTCCAGCAGCGGTTTCCCTCTGCTTTTTCCCTCGCAACGACATGTAACTCTAGCAGGACATTTCCGAGAAAGTGAAATCAAGCGGGCCTTTGTAGCCTACTTCACAGGAATGGACAGCATCCGGTCATTGCCGGTGCCGTTGGTCAGCACCCAGAGCCCTCCGTCCGGAGCAGCAGCAACGTCGCGCAGCCGGCCGTAGGTGCCTTCATAAAATGCTTCGGGCTCTCCGGCCTCGGTGCCGTCCAGTTCCACCTTCCACAGCCGCTGGCCGCGCAGCGCCGCGATCCATGCCGTTCCGTCCACCAGAGCCATACCGCTGGGGGAAGCGTCGGCAGTGGACGGCCAGATGACCTTGGCGTCGATGAAGCGATCGTCGCCCGGGGCGCCGGTCACCTCCGGCCAGCCGTAGTTGCCGCCGGCTTGGATCAGGTTCAGCTCATCGTCCCGGTCCGGACCGAACTCGGTGGCCCACAGCCTGCCGTCCTCATCCCAGGCCAGTCCCTGCACGTTGCGGTGGCCGTAGCTGTACACCGGGCTGTCGCCGAACGGGTTGCCGGGCGCGGGGTCGCCGTCGGGAGTGACGCGCAGGATCTTGCCACCGAGGGAGGAACGATCCTGGGACCGGGAGGACACCGCGGCATCACCGGTGGCGATGTAGAGGTAGCCGTCCGGGCCGAATTTGATCCTGCCTCCGTTGTGGTTCCCGGCTTTGGGGATTCCCGTCACAATCTCCCGTCCGTCGCTCAGCTGGCCGTCTTTCCAGCGATAGCTGACCACGCGGTTGTCCTCGGGTGAGGTGAGGTAGACGTAAAGACGGGCATCGGCGTCGAAATCCGGGCTGGGCTCCAGCCCCAGTAAACCTCCCTCACCGGTGGTTTCCAGGGGGGACTCCACGGGTACGGCGCTCACGGTTTTGCCGTCCACCACGTGCTTGATCAGGCCGGTGTCATTCTCCGAAATGAGGGCGCTGCCGTCGGGCAGCACCGCGATGGACCACGGCTCTTCCAGGCCCGAAGCAGCCGTACCCACCTCAGGGGCGGAGTCGGTGCCGCCGGTGTTCGGCGCGCCGCTGACGCCGCCGGTGCAGCCGGCCAGGACGGTGGCCAGCACCACAGCCAGCCCTAGACCGGCGAGTCGCAGCGACTTTGCGCGATCTTTCCTGTCGGTGTCCACGCGTTATCCCCTTCGCCGGTCCGGCCCGTCTCCGTTCTCAGCAGCGACGGACGGCTCGATGACCGCTTCGCCCGCGTAGCCGAGCCATTCGGTTTCATCGTAGAGCGGTTCGACCGCGGGCTGCGACTGCTCGGCCGCCGCGTCCTCGACCTCGGCAGGCGGCGGTTCCTCGGTTCCGGCGGCCCGTGCGGTGGTGGTGCCGCTGGCGCTCGGGGAGTCCGGCATCGTCTCCTCCACCATCACGTCTTCATCGGCTGCCGTGCCGCTGACCTCTTCCTCATACATGGCGTCGGCGACGTGCTCCTGACGGTTGCCCGAGTCCCCGAGTGGGCGGTCGGCGTCGGCGTCGCGTGCCTGCCGCTCCTGGTCACGGGCTGCATCCGTCAGATCCGCTGGGGGTTCGGGACCGTGCGGCGGCGGTGCCTGACTCGCATCGGCGGTCTCGGCGGTCGTTTCGGCGCCCTGTGCCGGGGGTGTGCTGGCTGCGGCTGGTTCGACCCCGCCGTCGTGCTCTTGATGGCCTGGGGTGGGCGGCTGCTGGGCTGCGGGCGCTGCACGCTCGGCGGCGGGCCCTCGATCAGCCGCCGACAGGTGGCCCACCACGGCATTCTGTCCGGTGGCAGCGGAAGGGCCGTGCGTGGGGTTGGACGGCGCGTGGGCCAGAGCTCCGGCCTCGGTGGAGTTGGAGTTGCGGGAGAACAGCCACCGCAGCAAGGCGGCAACAATCATGACGACAACGATCTTGATGACCCATATCCAGTCCACGGACTTCACCTTCCAGCTGATGGTTATGGTGCAACTGGTCCCGACGTTACGTGCGGGGAAGAGTGGTGTCCATAGAGCCGGCGGCCCGGTCCGGGGCGGGCTCTGCCCGGAAAATCAGCCCGGAAGAGCGGCAGGGCAACGCCCGGAAGAGCGGCAGGGCAACGCCCGGAAGAGCGCCAGGGCTACGCCCAAAATAACGCCAGGGCTACGCCCGGAAGATCAGCTCCGCCATGAAGCTGTGGAAGTCGGGCTGGTCCTCGGACTGGTCGATGGTGCGTCCCTCGCCGGGCAGTTTGCCTTCGGCCTGCACGCCGAAACGGAACGTCTTGCCCGTGCTGGTGCCCACTTCGTACTCGCCGCCGCCCAATTGCACGGCGTGCGACAGATTGGTCATGTTGATGGCCACGGGAATTCCGCCGGCGGTCAGGCCGGTGCCGTCGAACGGGGCGATGACCAGTTCCTGTGGCCGCCAACGGTAGCCGATGACGTAGCAGTGCCCGGTGCCGCCGCCCGGTGTTCCCTGCACGTTGTCTTGACGGCTGCTGCCGAAGACCAGATTGTAGTCGCCGTAGTTGGGAATCTGGGAATCAAAGATGGCGCTGAGCGCGTCCTTGAGTTCGTCGCTGGTGGGCATGCTGGCCTTCGGATCTGCGTGGATTGGTTGGGCGGACGGCGCCTTCGCCGGCGGAAGCGAGCGTTGCTCCCGGCCAGCCTAGCGGGCCGGACCCACAAAAAAGCGCCTGGCCCTTGTGGTGCCCGGCGCTCGATTGCGGTGGTGGATAACTCAGACGGCGTCGACCGCTTTCACCGGCATGGCCGCGTGATCGGTCTCCCACGCGTGGCTGCGTGGTACCGGCCCCTGGTCACGGCGAACAACGACGGCGAGGCGTGCCAAGACGGCGGCCATCCCCACTACGATCAGGGCTGTTGAGACTGTCATGTCTTCTATTGTCAACCGCTCCGACCGTCAAGTTCAATCTAACGTTACTAAGCACACTATGTAGGATCGCTTTATGGACATCAGACGGCTCCAGATTCTGCGGGAACTCGGCGACCGGGGGTCCGTCGTCGCGACAGCGGCTGCGATGAAAGTCACAGCCTCGGCGGTGTCCCAGCAGCTCAAGGTGCTGCAGGAGGAAGTGGGCGTCACGCTGGTGGAAAAAGCCGGCAGGGGAGTGCGCCTGACCGAGGCCGGACTCGCGATGGCCGCGGCTGCCTCGGACGTGTCTGCCGCCATGGAGCGGGCGCAGGCCACCGTGGACGGCTACCGCAGCGGCTGGCAGAACCAGATCCGGGCCGCGTTCTTCCCCAGTGCGGCGGAAATGTTCCTGCCGGGCTTGATGTACCGGCTGCAGGAGATCGAGGGGCTGCACTTCGAGCCCTGCATGGAGGATCCCTCCGTGGATGGCTTCCTGCGGCTCGCGGCCGACTACGACCTGGTGCTGGCGCACAGCCAGCAGGGCGTGGAGGCCTTTGCCCGGAGCGGCATCACCGTGCTGCCCTTGCTGGACGAGCCGCTGGATGTGGCCATGCCCGCCGGGCACCCGTTGGCCGAATTCGACGCCCTGAAGCCCGAGGATGTGGTGGGCTATCCGTGGATCGGCGTGCCCCCGGGTTTTCCCTTTGAACAGGTGTTGCGGCAGATCGAAGCACGCACCGGCCGACTGGCCAAGCGGACCACGCGCTACGCGGACTTGCGCGTGATGGAGGCCATGGTGGCGGCCGGGCACGGGCTCGCGATCGTGCCGCGCTTCACCTCGCGGAAGGCGCAGACGGCCCGCGGCTTCGTGATGCGGCCGCTGGAGGGAATCCGCGCCAGCCGAAGCATCGTCGTGTTGGCCCGCAGCGATGTAGCCGAACGCAGCAGTGTGCACCGGGTCATCGGCATGCTGCAGCAGGAGGCTGCGGCGATAGCCAGCCAGCAGGGCTGAGGGGCGGACCACATGGAGACGCCCGTCCACGGGGTGCTGTTGGCCGCCGGCGCCGGAAGGCGGTTAGGCCGCGGGCCGAAAGCGCTGCTGGCCGGTGCAGACGGGGTCCCGCTGGTCCGGAAGATCGCGGAGGTTCTCCGGCAAGGCGGCTGCGCCAGCGTGGCGGTGGTCCTGGGCGCCGGCGCGGCCGAGGTGCAAAGGGCCACGGACCTGGCCGGCTGCGCGGTTCTGGTCAACGAGCAGTGGAGCGAAGGCATGGCCGGCTCATTCCGCCTCGGCGTGCAGAGCGCGCGGCCGGAGCAAGCGGTGCTCGTGGCGCTGGTGGACCAACCCGGTGTCAGCCCGGAACTGGTGGCCCGTTTGATCCACGCGGGTCGGCCGGGGCGGATCACGGCCGCCGGCTACCGCGGCCCGGACGGAAAGTCGCGCCGCGGGCATCCGGTGCTTTTCGCACCCGGCTTGGCGGCCCAGGCGGCAGAGCAGGTAACGGGCGACGCCGGTGCGCGCCCCTTCCTGTCGGCGCACCCCGAGCTGGTGGACCTGGTGGACTGCTCGGATCTGACCGACGGCGGCGACATCGATATCCCGTCGGACCTCGGCAGGCTCGGTTAGCGGCGGGCGCTGGATCTCGATGCGGCCGGATCTCGGTGCGGGCGCGGGCGGCCTTACTCGTCACCGGGGAGCGACGGCGGAACGCGGCAGCTTTTCGTCAGGGCAGGGTAAATCGGTGAGGGCAGCGTCCACGGACCCTGCCCTCAGGGATTTACCCTGCCCTCGCCCCGCGGGTCAAACGCGGCGGTGTTACTCGATCACCGGGGGTGCGGGCGCGGGCGGCCTTACTCGTCACCGGGGGAGGGGCGGGTCAGTACTCCACTTTGTCCGGCAGTCGGTCCCAGAGCCGGAACGGTGCCAGGTAGTCGGTCGTCTCGTAGCCGTCGCGGACCACCGGCATGAGCTGCTTGTCGCCCTCGGGGCCGAAGTAGTCGTAGAACAAGGCATCGTCGAAGCCGGAGCTGGCCGCGTCGTCGCGGTCCGCGGCATAAACAACCCGATCAATCCGCGCCCACAGCGCCGCGGCCAGGCACATCGGACACGGCTCGCAGCTGGAATACAGCACCGCGCCGCTGAGATTGAACCCGGTCTCCGCGGCGGCACGGCGGATCGCTACCACTTCCGCGTGCGCCGTCGGATCGTTCGTGGCGGTCACGCGATTGACCCCGTCGAAGACCTGTCCGTCCCGCGTGACCACCGTGGCGCCAAAGGGGCCGCCGGACTTGCCGACGTTTTCCACGGCGATTTCAACCGCGCGGGCCAAGTACTCGTTGTTTCCGGCATTCATGGGCGCAGACTAACAGGCGAACGTGGCCAACACCACAGATTGGCGCGCGCCGGCGGCGCCTCGGCGGCGGCGGTGAGGCACCGCCGTCGTAATATGCCCGGAACTCTGCGGCATGGGTCATAGAATCAAACCCATGAGCGCGGACGTAACCCCTGATATCAAGCCCCGTAGCCGGGTAGTCACCGATGGCATCCACGCCGCCCCGGCGCGCGGCATGTTCCGAGCAGTGGGAATGGGTGACGACGACTTTGCCAAGCCGCAGATCGGCGTCGCCAGTTCCTGGAACGAAATCACCCCCTGCAACCTGTCCCTGAACCGCTTGGCCCAGGGCGCCAAGGAAGGCGTGCACGCCGGCGGCGGTTTCCCGATGCAGTTCGGCACCATCTCCGTCTCCGACGGCATTTCGATGGGCCACGAAGGCATGCACTTCTCGCTGGTCTCCCGCGAGGTCATTGCGGACTCGGTGGAAACCGTCATGCAGGCGGAGCGGATCGACGGCTCGGTGCTGCTGGCCGGCTGCGACAAGTCCCTGCCCGGCATGCTGATGGCCGCGGCCCGGCTGGACCTGGCCGCCGTCTTCCTCTACGCCGGCTCCATCATGCCCGGCTTCGTGAAGCTTGAGGACGGGTCCGAAAAGCAGGTCACCTTGATCGACGCCTTCGAGGCAGTCGGCGCCTGTGCCGCGGGGAAGATGAGCCGCGGCGACCTGGACCGGATCGAACGCGCCATCTGCCCCGGCGAGGGCGCCTGCGGCGGCATGTACACGGCGAACACCATGGCCTGCATCGGCGAGGCGCTGGGCATGTCGCTGCCCGGCTCGGCCGCGCCGCCCTCCGCGGACCGCCGCCGCGATGTCTTCGCGCACAAGTCCGGCGAGGCAGTGGTGAACCTGCTCCGCAAGGGCATCACCGCCCGGGACATCATGACCAAGAAGGCGTTCGAGAACGCCATCGCCGTGACCATGGCCTTCGGCGGCTCCACCAACGCCGTGCTGCACCTGCTGGCGATCGCCCGCGAGGCGGAAGTGGACCTGACGCTCGAGGACTTCAACCGGATCGGGGACAAGATCCCGCACCTGGGCGACCTGAAGCCGTTCGGCCGCTACGTCATGACCGATGTGGACCAGATCGGCGGCGTCCCCGTCATCATGCGCGCGCTGCTCGACGCCGGCCTGCTGCACGGCGACTGCCTGACCGTCACCGGCAAGACCGTTGCCGAGAACCTGGCGGAGATCAATCCGCCGGATGTCGACGGCAAGATCCTGCGCGCGCTGGACAACCCCATCCACAAGACCGGCGGCATCACCATCCTGCACGGCTCCATGGCTCCCGAGGGCGCCGTGGTCAAGAGCGCCGGCTTCGATGCCGACGTCTTCGAAGGCACCGCCCGCGTGTTCGAACGCGAGCAGGGCGCGCTGGACGCGCTGGACAACGGCCAGATCAAGGCCGGCGACGTGGTGGTAATCCGCTACGAAGGTCCCAAGGGCGGCCCGGGCATGCGCGAAATGCTGGCCATCACCGGCGCGATCAAGGGCGCCGGGCTGGGCAAGGACGTGCTGCTGCTCACCGACGGCCGCTTCTCCGGGGGCACCACCGGGCTGTGCATCGGCCACGTGGCGCCGGAAGCGGTCGACGGCGGTCCGATCGCCTTTGTGCGCGACGGCGACCGGATCCGCGTAGACATCGCTGCCCGCAGCTTCGACCTTCTGGTGGACGAGGCCGAGCTGGAAACCCGCAGGGTGGGCTGGGAGCCGCTGGCACCCAAGTTCACCACCGGCGTGCTGGCCAAGTACGCCAAGCTGGTGAAGTCCGCCTCCACCGGCGCGTACTGCGGCTAAGCGGCGTAACTCCAGCGGCTGTACCACCTCCTCGGCGGCCGTACAGCGGCTGAACCACGACGGCGGGCGCGCGCCCTGCGCGGGCCGCGCCCTGCCGTCGTACGCAGGGGAGTCCATGCTGTGGACGCAATTGCCCAAATAATGAGACGTTGAAGTCTCAGGTTGACACTGGTTACCGCGTGGCGTGAGACTGAAGCCATGCAAAGCGTATCCGTGGTCGTCCTTACCAAGCGCGTGGCGTAAACGCCCGTCTGGTTCGACCACGTCACGCGCTAAACCCCATCGGAGCCAACCGGCTCGACGGGGTTTTTTTATTTGCAGAAGAGCACAGGGCCTTCTTCCGCTCGCGGAGGACGGCAAGCACATCGCCAGAACGTAAGATCCGCAAAGGAAAATCCGATGACTAAGGGATCGCCAATCAGCCCCTCGCTGATGGCCAACAAGGCGCCGGCCGCGGCCGACGCCGTCAGGACCAAAGATGTAGCTGCCTCTGTCTCTTCCGTCGTGGACGGCCTCAGCCCGGTAGTCGGGCCGAACAACATCGTGCCGCCCACGGAAATGACCGGCTCACAAGCCGTTGTCCGTTCGCTGGAAGAACTGGGCGTCGATGACGTCTTCGGGTTGCCAGGCGGGGCCATCCTCCCCACCTACGATCCGCTCATGGATTCGGCCAAGATCAACCACATCTTGGTCCGTCATGAACAGGGTGCAGGCCACGCCGCACAGGGTTATGCCATGGTCACCGGCCGCGCCGGCGTCTGCATTGCCACCTCCGGCCCGGGTGCCACCAACCTCGTCACCGCCATTGCCGACGCGCACATGGATTCGGTGCCGATGGTGGCGATCACTGGGCAGGTGTCCTCGGCCGTGATCGGCTCGGACGCGTTCCAGGAAGCGGACATCGTCGGCATCACCATGCCGGTCACCAAGCACTCCTACCTGGTCACCAAGGCGCAGGAGATTCCGCGCGTGCTGGCCGAAGCATTCCACATTGCCACCACCGGCCGCCCCGGCCCGGTGCTGGTGGACATCGCCAAGGACGCCCAGCAGTCCATGATGACCTTCTCCTGGCCGCCGAAGATCGACCTCCCCGGCTACCGCACGGTGGTGCGCGGGCATTCCAAGCAGGTCCGCGAGGCGGCCAAGCTGATCGCCGCGGCGGAGCGCCCGGTCTTCTACGTGGGCGGCGGCGTGATCAAGGCCCACGCTTCCCAGGAACTGCGCGAGCTGGCCGAGCTGGTGGGCGCCCCGGTGGCCACCACGCTGATGGCCCGCGGCGTGTTCCCGGATTCGCATCCACAGCATGTGGGCATGCCGGGCATGCACGGTTCCGTCTCCGCGGTGACCGCGCTGCAGCAGGCCGACCTGCTGATCACGCTGGGCGCCCGCTTCGACGACCGGGTCACCGGTGTACTGAGCACCTTCGCCCCGGGCGCCAAGGTGATCCACGCGGACATCGACCCGGCGGAAATCTCGAAGAACCGCACGGCCGATGTGCCGATCGTGGGCTCCGTCAAGGAGATCATTCCGGAACTGGCCGACGCCTGCCGCGAGCGGTTCGCCGCCGAAGGCACGCCGGACCTTTCCGCGTGGTGGGCCATGCTGGACCGGCTCCGCGAGACCTACCCGCTGGGCTTCGCCGAGCCCGAGGACGGACTGGTGGCCCCGCAGCAAGTGATCCAGCGGATCGGCGAGCTGACCGGGCCGGAAGCGGTCTACGTTGCCGGCGTGGGCCAGCACCAGATGTGGAGCGCCCAGTTCATCAAGTACGAGCGCCCGCATGCCTGGCTGAACTCTGGCGGCCTGGGCACCATGGGCTACTCGGTGCCGGCCGCCATGGGCGCCAAGGTGGGCAACCCGGACCGAGTGGTCTGGGCGATCGACGGCGACGGCTGCTTCCAGATGACCAACCAGGAACTGGCCACCTGCCGGCTGAACAACATCCCGATCAAGGTGGCGGTGATCAACAACTCCTCGCTGGGCATGGTCCGCCAGTGGCAGACCCTGTTCTACGACGGCCGGTACTCAAATACCGACCTGAACACCGGCCACGACACCGTGCGCGTGCCGGACTTCGTCAAGATGGCCGACGCCTACGACTGCGTGGGCCTGCGCTGCGAACGGGTGGAGGACATCGACGCCACCATCGAACAGGCGCTGGCGATCAACGACCGTCCGGTGGTCATCGACTTCGTGGTCAGCCCCAACGCGATGGTGTGGCCGATGGTGCCCTCCGGCGTGAGCAACGACCTCATCCAGATTGCCCGCGACATGACCCCCGTATGGGAAGAGGAGGACTAGGCATGGCCCGCCATACCCTTTCAGTGCTGGTGGAGGACGTCCCGGGTGTGCTGACCCGCGTCGCCAGCCTCTTCGCCCGCCGGGCATTCAACATCCATTCTTTGGCCGTCGGCCCCACGGAAGCTGACGGGTTCTCCCGCATCACCGTGGTGGTCGAGGCCGAGGGCGACCTGCTGGAGCAGGTCACCAAACAACTGAACAAGCTCGTCAACGTCATCAAGATCGTCGAGCTGGTTCCCGAAACTTCCGTGCAACGCGACCACATCCTGGTCAAGGTCCGCGCGGATGCCGCAACACGGCTGCAGGTAACCCAGGCAGCAGATCTGTTCCGTGCCTCCGTGGTCGACGTGTCCACCGACTCGTTGGTTGTGGAGGCCACCGGCACCGCCGATAAGCTCGAGGCCCTGCTTGCAGTGCTGGAGCCGTTTGGCATCCGCGAAATAGTCCAATCCGGAACGCTGGCCATTGGCCGCGGCTCCCGCTCCATGAGCGACCGCGCGCTGCGTTCCGCCTGATTCCTTTCCACGAACCCCCAACAGGAGAAACTTAAAGTGACTGAGCTGTATTACGACGACGACGCCGACCTCTCGATCATCCAGGGCCGCAAGGTCGCTGTCATCGGTTACGGCAGCCAGGGCCATGCCCACGCCCTGAGCCTGCGCGATTCCGGCGTGGACGTCCGCGTTGGCCTGGCCGAGGGCTCCAAGTCCCGCGCCAAGGCCGAGGCCGAGGGCCTCAAGGTCCTCTCCGTGGCCGACGCGGCCGCCGAGGCCGATGTGATCATGATCCTCACCCCGGACCAGGTCCAGGCCAAGGTCTACGCCGACTCCATCGCCGACAAGCTCGAAGAGGGCAACGCCCTGTTCTTCGGCCACGGCTTCAACATCCGCTTTGGCTTCATCCAGCCGCCGGCCAACGTCGACGTCGCCCTGGTTGCGCCGAAGGGCCCGGGCCACATCGTGCGCCGCGAGTTCGAAGCCGGCCGCGGCGTGCCGGACCTGATCGCCATCGAGCAGGACTTCACCGGCGGCGCCAAGGCGCTGGCACTGTCCTACGCCAAGGGCATCGGCGGCACCCGCGCCGGCGTCATCGAGACCACCTTCACCGAAGAGACCGAGACCGACCTGTTCGGCGAGCAGGCAGTGCTCTGCGGCGGCGCCTCGCAGCTGGTGCAGTACGGTTTCGAGACCCTGACCGAAGCCGGCTACAAGCCGGAGATCGCCTACTTCGAGGTGCTGCACGAGCTGAAGCTGATCGTCGACCTGATGGTCGAGGGCGGCATCGCCAAGCAGCGCTGGTCGGTCTCCGACACCGCCGAGTTCGGCGACTACGTCTCCGGCCCCCGCGTGATCACCCCGGAGGTGAAGGAAAACATGAAGGCCGTCCTCGCCGACATCCAGAACGGTTCCTTCGCCAAGCGATTCATGGACGACCAGGCCAACGGCGCCAAGGAATTCCTGGAACTGCGCCAGAAGGGTGAGGACCACCCGATCGAGGCCACCGGCCGCGAACTGCGCAAGCTGTTCTCCTGGATCAAGTCCGACGACGACTACACCGAGGGCGTCGCAGCCCGCTAGTCCCGTGCCACGGCCGGCGCCCGATGTGGGCGCCGGCCGTCACTTTTTTGCCTTCCCGTCGTTCCGGCGGGAGGCGCCGGGCCCGCCGGGACCGGTAACAACTGGGGGACAGGGCGGCAGCCGTTCTAGACTGGACCCACCCCTATCTATACGCACGGCCATCACCATGCATGCAGCGAAGGAACAACCCCTGTGGAAAAACCAGTAGTTCTCCTTGCCGAGGAACTCTCCCCAGCTACCATCGAAGCCCTCGGGCCTGACTTCGAGATCCGCCAGACCGATGGAGCCGACAGGTCCCAGCTGCTGACCGCGATTGCCGACGTCGACGCCATCCTGGTCCGCTCCGCCACCAAGGTGGACGCCGAGGCCATAGCCGCGGCCAAGAATTTGAAGATCATCGCCCGCGCCGGCGTGGGCCTGGACAACGTGGACATCAAGGCCGCCACCCAGGCCGGTGTCATGGTCGTGAACGCACCGACCTCCAACATCGTCTCCGCCGCGGAACTGACCGTCGGCCACATCCTTGGTTTGGCCCGGAACATCCCGGCCGCCAACGCCTCGCTGAAGGACGGCGAGTGGAAGCGCTCCAAGTACACCGGCACCGAGCTCTACGAGAAGAAGATCGGCATCATCGGCCTGGGCCGCATCGGCGCCCTGATCGCCGCCCGCATGCAGGCTTTCGAGACGCAGATCCTGGCCTATGACCCGTACGTGACCAGCGCCCGCGCCGCCCAGCTGGGCGTGCAGCTGGTCAGCCTGGACGAGCTGCTGGAGCAGTCGGACTTCATCACCATCCACATGCCCAAGACCCCGGAGACGGTGGGCATGATCGGCGCCGATGCCTTCGAAAAGATGAAGGACACCGCCTACGTGGTCAACGTGGCCCGCGGCGGCCTGATTGACGAATCCGACCTGTACGACGCCTTGAAGGAAGGCAAGATTGCGGGCGCCGCCATCGACGTCTTCGTCAACGAGCCCAGCACGGACCTGCCGTTCTTCGAACTGGAGAACGTGGTGGTCACCCCGCACCTGGGCGCCTCCACCGCGGAAGCCCAGGAAAAGGCCGGCATCTCCGTGGCCAAGTCGGTGCGCCTGGCGCTGGCCGGCGAGCTGGTGCCCGACGCCGTGAACGTGGCCGGCGGTGTGATCGCCCCGGACGTCCGCCCGGGCATCCCGCTGATGGAAAAGCTTGGCCGCATCTTCACCGCGCTGACCCACGATTCGGTGACCCAGATCGACGTCGAGGTCGCCGGTGAAATCGCCGAGCTGGACGTTAAGGCGCTGGAACTGGCCGCGCTCAAGGGCGTGTTCAAGGACGTCGTCTCGGAGCAGGTCTCGTATGTCAACGCCCCGGTGCTGGCCGAACAGCGCGGCATCAACACCCGCCTGATCACCACCATCGAGTCCGAAGAGTACCGCAACGTGCTCACCATCCGCGGCGCGCTGTCGGACGGTTCGCAGATCTCCGTATCCGGAACGCTGACCGGCCCCAAGCAGATCCAAAAGATCGTGGCCATCAACGGCTACGAGGTGGAAATGCAGATCAGCGAGCACGTCATCGTGTTCCTCTACGAGGACCGTCCCGGCGTCATCGGCACGCTCGGCCGGCTGTTGGGCGAGCATGACATCAACATCGCCGGCATGCAGGTCGCCCGCAACGAGGACAGCAAGCAGGCGCTGGCCGTGCTGACCGTGGACAGCGCCCTGCCGCAGGACCTGCTGGACCGGCTCAGCGCGGAGATCGGCGCCGTCGTCGCGCGCGAAGTGGACCTGCAGGACTGACGTTTCTGGCGCAGTAAAGCCCGCCCTGTCCTCTGCCCGCGCAGGGCACGGGCGGGCTTTGGCCATACCCGCATGTCGATTCCTCGACTGCGCGCACCTCATGAGAACCTTAATGCCGGGTCAATTCGACCTCTGGCCTCTTTGCCGCCGTATGGAGTGATTTTTTGGAAATCCGGTTCAACGCTGCGTCTCGCTTCATGCGCAGCCGCTCGCTCGTGCTCACGGTTGCCGTCCTCATTGCGGCGATGGTTCTCTCCATTTTCGTGCAGGGCCGGGCACAGGCATCGCTGACCCGGGTGGTGGACGAAAACACCCGCGGCGTGTATGACATCTTGGTTCTTCCCGGCGGCACCGCAGGAGACGAACTGCGCCAGCCTGACTTCCTCTCCGGCAACGGTGGCATCACCGCGGCAGACCTCGACGAGGTCCGCGTGATCGACGGCGTTTCCGTCGCTGCACCGATCTCGCTGGTGTCCAAGGTGGTCCAGGACATCGAGTTCCCGCAGCTGAAGGCCACAGACTACGTCGGCTATAACCCGAACATCGAGCAGTACCTGAAGTCGCAGGGCATCCAGGACGCGGTGCCGGAAGGCGAGTGGCCGGAGCCGGCTTCCGTATTCAACGAGGAAGCGACCAACTACCGGATCACCGCCAAGGCCGTCAGCTCCGACGGCCTGAGCGACACCGTCTTGTTCGAAACCGCCGCCGAGGGCTCGCTGGGCCAGGCGAAGCTGGAGGAACTGGACGTTCCCGGCGGCACCAGCCTGCGCACCGTGGCCCCCAAGGGCGAGACCGGAATCAAGTTCCCGGATCCGGCCGGCGGCAGCATGCACGGCGATTTTGACACCACCATTGCGCTGCCGATGCTGCCGCAGATCACTGAGACCGTGGTTGCCGTGGATCCGGCGGCCGAGTCCGCGCTGCTCGGCGAGGCCGGCGACTTCCTGGCCCCGCTGAAGCAGGCGCCGGAAGCAACGGACCGCAATGCCCAGGACCTGGGCCAGTATTTCTCGTCGCAGTTCGGCATGGGCATGTTCTCCGAGGGCGGCGAAGGCGCCGCTATCGACGGCCACCCCTTCCAGTTCTGGAGCCCGTTCTTCGTGCAGTACCAGAACGCGGTGGAAGCCGGCACGCTGGACGATGAGTCGCAGGTCATCCCCATGGTGGTCCGGTCGGGCACCGACCTGGACCTGACCTACTCGGTCAAGATCGAAGAATTGGACGACTCCGGCAACACCGTCAAGGAAGTCGGCACCGTCAGCAAGGAGCTGGGGGAGGGCTACCTGCCCTTCGCATCCAGCAAGCCGTTCCAGCTGCGCTGGCCCGGCGGCGAGGACTACAACTACCTGCTCGGCTCCGGCGGCGTCCAGATGGTCGCCGGCCTGCACCAGCCTCCGGTGTGGACCACTGATTTCATGTCCAACCCGGACTACGCGCTCGGCGACGCCGCCAGCAACGGCAGCGCCGAACAGACCGCCACACCCCAGGGCTGGATCCAGGTCAACAAGCTGCCGGAGAAGACCCTCCAGTGGCAGCTGGAACCGGACCAGAGCCAGCGCGCACCCGTGGAAGAGCAGTCCTACCGCAGCACCGTGGATTCCGGCACCGAATCCGCTACTCCGCTGCCCTTCGTCTACGGCACCTTTGACGCCGCCGCCGTACGGGAAGCCGCCGGCGATGTGAACTACCTGCCGTTGGGCGGTTATGACCCGACGCCGGTGACCATCACCCACGACGCCGAGGGCAAAAAGATCGACGAAACGGTGATGAAGCCGGGCCTCAGCGGCGCCGGCCTGTCCGTGCAGTCCGCCGGTGCTATCACCGACTTCGCCGGGCTTGCAGCGGTACGCGGCACCAGCGCCGACGAGGCCGTCATCGACGCCGTCCGGGTCCGCGTGAACGCTGGCGGTTCATGGGCCGACGCCGAAGACCAGATTAACGGCGTCGCCGCTGCCATCGAGGACCTTGGCCTGGAGACCCAGGTCGTTGCCGGTTCGGCCCGCGAAGACGTTTCCATCTACGTTCCCGACTACCACAAGGACGCTTCCGGCACGGTCAGCGATCTCGGCACCGTGCAGCAGTCCTGGGTCCGCCAGGGCGCAGCCGGCGAAGTCCACGGCGCCCTGAGCGCATCCAGCGCGGCGCTGTTGGCCCTCACCGTCGGCGGTGCGGCCCTGCTGACCGCCGCCAGCTCCGTGGCCTTCACCCGCTCCCGTCGGACCGAAGCCGTGACGCTGCGGGCCATGGGCTGGAACCGGCGCCGCATCCGCTCCTGGTTCCTGAACGAACTGCTGGTCGGCGGCGTGGCCGTGCTCGGGGTGGCGATCATTGCCAGCGCCATCAGCCGCAGCGCCGTGACCTTGTGGGTGTCGCTCATCGCGCTGGTGGTCTACGTTGCCTCCGCATTCATCTCGGCCGCCATGCTCAAGCCGCACCCGAAGGCGGATACCGAACCGTCCGGTGCCGCCGGTGTGCCGTCCGTGAAGACGCCGCTGCAGTTCGCCGCCCGGCAGCTGAGCACCAATCGGTTCAACACCCTGGCCATTGCCTTGGCCGTGGCCGTCCTCGGCGCCGCTGCCGGAGCGCTGGTCGCCGTGCTGGCCGACATCCCGCGCGCAGCCGGCAGCACCGCGCTCGGGTCGCTGGCCGCGTCGCAGTTGAGCGGACTCAACATCGCGCTGGCGCTGCTCGGCGTCGTAACTGCGCTGCTGTTGGCGCTGATGACCACTCGGTTTGAAGCCCAGCGGAAGCGCGAACAGTTCGCCATCCTCGGCGCCATGGGATGGACGCCCACGCTGCTGCTGCAGGCCCGCCGCGGCGAGGCCGGCATCACCGCAGCCATCGCGCTGCCGTTGGCCGTTATCGGCGCCGTCGTGACCGCCCTGTTTATTGCACCCCATACCGCGGTGTTGGCCGCTGCCGCTGGCATTGTGGCCGTGCTCCTCTGGTTTGTTTTGATGACAAGGACCCGGAAATGATTGAAGAACGCCTGACTACCCGTGCTGCCATCAAGGAGCGCACCGAGGACCACGCCATGCCGGTGGAGCTGCGGGGCATCACCATCCGGTACGACGGCGGCGCCGAACCTCTGGTGATCGCCGAGGACTTCGACCTCGGCCTCGAAGCCGGGACCATGCACTGCCTGGCCGGCCGCAGCGGTTCCGGCAAGACCAGCCTCCTCACCGTCGCCGCCGGGCTACAGCAGCCCACGGCCGGCGAGGTGTTCTGGCAGGGCGATGCCCTCACCACCATGGACGACGACGAGATCTCCGACCGCCGCCGTGCGCTGATCGGCTACGTTGACCAGGGCGGCGCGCTGATCGACGGCATGAGCGCGCTGGAGAACGTGCTGCTGCCGGCCGTGCCCGACGGCCAGGTCGAAGAGCGCACCGAGATGGCCAAGGACTTGCTGGACCTGGTCGGGCTGGGCCGCCGCATGCGGCACCGCCCCGGCCAGCTCTCCGGCGGCGAACGCCAGCGCGTCGCCATCGCCCGCGCCCTGATCCTGGGCACCAAGGTCTTGGTGGTGGATGAGCCGACCGCCAACCTGGACCGCGAACAGGCGAACAAGATCATCCACATCCTGAAGGACACCACCCAGGACGGCATCGCCGTGCTCGTGGCCTCCCACGACCAGGAACTCATCAAGGCCGCCGACAGCAGCACCAAGATGAACTAAGGCCGTCCGGCCCAAGTTTGCTGAGCGTGGCCCGACCGCGCCGTTGCTGCAAAGTAGACAGCCCCTGACCTCGACACCAGGTCAGGGGCTGGCGTCCAGATCACCGCGCACGTCCCCTGACCTCGACACCAGGTCAGGGGCTGGCGTCCAGATCACCGCGCACGTCCCCTGACCTCGACACCAGGTCAGGGGTTAGCGTCCAGATCACCGGATACAAGCCCGCATCTCGGCGCTAACTGAGGATCTCGAGGCGGGCCGCTATGGCGCGTATCGGAGTGCAACAATTCCGATACGGCTCAGCCCGGCTCCTCGGGGGCCGCAGGCTCCGCGCCAACCGAGCCAGTTCTATTGAGCATCGGCTCCGCGCCGCCGCGGCAGCCGCTGCCCATCTGGTCACGCTGCGCGGTCCGCTATGTTGCGGAAGGCCTCGTTGTACTTCCTTACTAAACGCTGCTTGAGGCCGGCCTCGTCGTCCAGATGGCTCCACCGGATACGGACAATCGTCCAGCCTTCTTCCATGAGGCGGGTCTCCCGTTTGCGCTCTTCCAGAATCATTTGGTCCGTAGGCTGAGCATCCCGGTACTTGCTGTCGCCGTCGAACTCGAAGATGAGCTTTAGCCCCGGCCAGGCGAAGTCAGCGCGGTATGTGCCCTCGGCCGTTCTGATCTCATGTTGGAGAACCGGCTGGGGGAAGTTCCAAGCGCGCAATTTCAGCCGCAACCTTGTCTCACCCGCTGACTCGGACCGGCCGTCTACTGCGGCAAGAACTTCGCGGACGCGCGTGATGAAGCGCGACTTGGGGGCGCCGTCTGCCAGCTCGTGCATCTTCTCCAGGCTCGCACCACGCTGGAGTGCGGAATCGGCGATGACAACGGCGAGTTCGAACGGAAGCGTGCGGGCACAGTCCAGTACCGTCCGCTCGCGTGATGTTACGCGGATACTGCCGGCCAGCGTCTCCACATCCGAATCCGTGAGCGTGTGGGTATGCCGGACCAACTCCGTGGAACCGGGCTTCTCACCCCGGCGGCCCCGCTGGATCACGTGGATTTGTTCCGGTGCGTTCCAGACGTGCAGACCCCACAACCGCGCTGCCGACGCGTGGCTGTAGACAAGGTCGCCGTTTGAGGCAGCATGGTGGGCCTTGATCAGCAACATGTGCTGGTCCCACGGTTTTTGCGCCTGCCAGTATTCCTCGGAGATGTAGATGCTCCGCCGCAAGCGGTGCAGAATCTTTCCGCGCACGGCGGCAGCGATCTGCCGCTCCTCTAGCCCGTGTTTCCGCAGCTCCTGGTAGCTGACTATCCGGTCAATGCGGCACTTCTGTCCGGAGCTTCCGATGAGTTCGTCCATGGCACCAAACGTGCCGCAGGTTTCGCCAGCCGTCGATCCCTGCGCGCCTGCTGTGGATAAAGCACGACGGCGGTGTTCCTCGCCTGATTCGGCCGCAGCTCGGCGCGACTCGCTACTCCTGCGCTGCCGGAGGCCATCCTTCCATCACACGACGTTGCGCATTTCGACAAGCGCCGAACGCAGAGGGTAATTTCATAGGGTGACCTCCTCTGAGCCCAAGACCCCTTACTACATCACCACGGCCATCACGTACCCGAACGGCGTGCCGCACATCGGCCATGCCTACGAGTACATCGCCACGGACGCGATGGCCCGTTTCAAGCGGTTGGACGGCTACGATGTGATGTTCCTGACCGGCACCGACGAGCACGGCATGAAGATCGCCCAGACGGCGGCCAAGGAGGGCATCACGCCCAAGGAACTGGTGGACCGGAACACGGCGGCCTACAAGTCTGCCCACGAGGTCCTGCAGATCTCCTACGACCGGTTCATCCGCACCACCGATGGCGACCACTACGAGGCCTCCCAAGCCGTCTGGAAGAAGATGGAAGAGGCCGGGGACATCTACCTGGGCAAGTACGAGGGCTGGTACTCGGTCCGCGACGAGGCCTACTACGCCGAGGACGAGACCGAGCTCCGCGAGGACGGCAAGCGCTACTCCATCCAGACGGACACGGAGCTGACCTGGACCGAGGAGGAGAGCTACTTCTTCCGGCTCTCCCAGTACCAGGACAAGCTGCTCAAACTCTATGAAGAGCAGCCCAGCTTCGGCGCGCCCCGCAGCCGCTTCAACGAAGTCATCAGCTTCGTCAAGAGCGGACTGGAGGATCTGTCCATCTCCCGCACCACGTTCGACTGGGGCGTCCCGGTTCCGGGCAATGACAAGCACGTCATGTATGTCTGGGTGGACGCGCTGACCAACTACCTCACCGGCGTCGGCTACCCGGACACGGAGGCCGAGTCCTTCAAGAAGTACTGGCCGGCCGATGTCCACGTGATCGGCAAGGACATCTCCCGCTTCCACGCCGTGTACTGGCCTGCCTTCCTGATGTCCGCCGGGCTGGAACTGCCCAAGCGCGTGATGATCCACGGTTTCCTGAACAACAACGGCGTCAAGATGTCCAAGTCCTTGGGCAACGTGGTGGCACCCGCCGATTGGGTTGCCCAGTACGGCCTGGACCAAGTGCGCTTCTTCCTGCTGCGCGAGGTCCCCTTCGGCGCCGACGGTTCCTACAGCCACGACGCCGTGGTGGGCCGGATGAACGCGGACCTGGCCAATAACCTGGGCAACCTGGCCCAGCGTTCGCTGTCCATGGTGGCCAAGAACTGCGAGGGCAAGGTCCCGCAGCCCGGCACCTTGGCGCCCGAGGACCACGAGCTGCTGGCCCGCGCCGAGCGCCTGCTGGAAAAATCGCGTGCGGCCTACGAGGTGCAGGACTTCCACGGCTCGCTCGAAGCCATCTGGACCGTGCTCGGCGACACCAACGCGTACTTCGCGGAACAGGCCCCCTGGGTGCTGCGCAAAACCGACGTGGAGCGGATGAACACGGTGCTCTACGTGACGCTGGAGGTGCTGCGCATCGTCTCCATCCTGGTCCAGCCGGTGATGCCCACGTCCGCGGGCAAGCTGCTGGATGTGCTGGGACAGCACGACGACGGCGCCCGCGACTTCGCTGCCATCGGCACGGCTTTGGTGCCGGGAACCTCGCTGCCGGCTCCCACGCCGATCTTCCCGAAGTACGAGGAACCGGCTGCGGGCTAGCCCCGGTCTGCGGCAAAGAAGGTGCCCGGCGGTCCTCGCTTCTGAGGAAGCGCCTTAGCTTGGGACGAAGCGCCTCAGCTATGGCGAAGCGAGGAAACGCTGGGCCGCGGTGCTGTTCATCATCCGCTCCAAACGTTTCTGTTGGGCCACCGCCTGCGCCTCCAGTTCCTGGAAGCGGAGCACGTCCAAGCGGGGATCCATGGGCGCCAGGGTAGCCAGGATTTGCCACATGCACTGCTTGCCGCGCAGCGCGGACATCAGCGACTCCAGCTCCAATTGGGTACCTACGCCGCCTGACGCGCGCGTCGGATTGAGCGGATTCACCCTGCTGATGACTGCACCGGCCATGGCACCGAGCCGCTTAAGCTTGTTGCGCCCGTGGCCGAAGCTGCGGTGCAGTGCCTTGAGTTCTTTGCGCTCGGCGGACAGTTCATCCCGGAGCTTCCGGAGCTCGGCTTCCTGGGGTGTGCCCGCCCAGGCCTGGCGGACGGCGTCGAACAACTGCACGCCGGCCGCCGAGCCCAGCAGGTGGTAGTCCAGATATGACGCGATGTCCTTCTGGTTCAGCGTGCCTGTCGACAGTTTGTCAGCGGCCATGGCCTTCCTCTCTGCTGGCTGTCATCTCAAGCGGACGGATTTCCGCCGTCGTTGTTAAGACTGTCCTTACCCACAAATGCGCGCGCTCATTCGCCCAGTTCCTCCGGGTGGCGGAACTTGGTCTTCCTGCCGTAGGCGCCCCGGTTCCACAGCCAGGTGATCACCCACAGCACCAAGCCAAGGCCAATCATCAGGCCGGCAATCTGGTACTCAATGGGATCCTGCGCCCACGGCCCCACCAGGAAGAGGCAAGTGAACATGCCCAGGTAAGGGAGGATCGTCGGGGTCCGGAAGTGCTCGCCGTCCACCGGGTTCCGGCGCAGCACCAGCACCGCTAGGTTCACAATCGTGAAGACGCCCAGCAGCAGCAGCGCGGTGGTGCCGCCGAGAGCGGTCACGGTCTCCGCGCCCATTACGTTGGTGACCACGAAGATCAGGACAAAGGCAATGAGCGTGGTGAAAATGATCGAGGCCCATGGGGAGCGGCGGTTCGAGTGCACCTTGCCCAGGAAACGCGGCAGCACGTCCTGGCGGGCCATGCCGTAGAGCAGGCGGCTGGCCATCAGCATGTTGATCAGCGCGGTGTTGGCCACCGCGAACATGGACAGGAACGGGTACATGACATCTATCGGCAGGCCTGGCGCGCCGATCTGCACGACTTCCAGCAGAGGTGTTGGGCTCTCCGATAACTGACCGATCGGCACGATGGCCACCGCGGTGATGGATACCAGCAGGTACACAATCACCGTAATGCCGAGGCCGGTGAGCATCACCTTGGGAAAAATTCTGGACGGGTCCTTGGTTTCTTCGGCCATGTTGACCGAATCCTCGAAGCCTACGAAGGAGAAGAAGGCCAGCGAAGTGGCGGCAGTGATCGCGAGGAAGACGCTTTTGTCATTCGAGGTTTCGAAGACCATGACCCGGCTGAAGTCCACGTTGCCCTGGCTCATCGCCCAGAATCCGATGAAGATTACGATCAACAGGCCGGTGAATTCCACCAGCGTTAGCACCACGTTGAACTTCACCGATTCGCTGACGCCACGGAAGTTGATCGCCGCCAGGACGGCCATGAAGATGATGGCCACCCAGGTCACCCCGGTCTGGTTCCAGTCCAGATTGAAGCCGGCGATGAAGTTCTCGCCCAGGAACTTGGCGGCGGTGGAGGCGGAGGTGATGCCGGAACTGAGCACGGCGAACGTCACCAAAAAGGTGAGGAAATGGATCCCGAAAGCCTTGTGCGTATACAGCGCGGCGCCCGCCGCCTGCGGGTACTTCGTCACCAACTCCAGATAGGAGAACGCGGTGATGGTGGCCACGATGAACGCCAGCAGCAGGGGAGCCCAGGCCGCCCCGCCCACTTCGCCGGCCACCTGCCCGGTCAGGGCATACACGCCGGTGCCCAGGATGTCGCCCACGATGAAAAGCAGCAGAAGCTTGGTGCCGATGGCCCTCTTCAGCTCCGGCTGCTTTTCGGTTGCGATGGAATCGCTCACGATCGACCTCCGTCCACACGGCGCTTGTCGCTGGTCTATCGGGCCAACGTAGCACCCGTCACAGACGATGTCTGCGGCGTCGACCCGCGCGGGGGAGGAGCAGGCCCGAATTGGTATTCCCTAGGCCTACGGTCGCCCGCTCGGTAGAGTGTCGGCTACTCCATGGGGGAAGGATGTTCCGATGACCTACAAGAGTCTGTCACTCGCCAGTCTTCGTCCTGCCACGGGCGCCGCCGTCTTCCACGGCTCCGAACACGGCGCCCACGCGTCCTTCTTCGTCAACTCCCGCGGCGCCGAACGCCATCGCCACCCGTACGAAGAGATCTTTGTACTGCTCGACGGCGAGATCGACTTCACCATCGACGGCGAATCCGGCCATGCAACGTCCGAGACGGTGATCGTCATCCCCGCCCATGCCTGGCATGAGTTCACGGCCACCACCGCCGACGGCGTGAAGATGGTCAACATCCATCCCGTTGTACAGATGCAGACCGAATGGGCAAGGTGAGCCCGGACCGCGCCGGGGAGGACTCGGCCGCCGGCCGCCAGGACTCGGCGGGCCGGCCCCGGCCGCCAACCACTATTCAGCAGGCGCCCTTCTCGAGGGTGAAAAGGGCGCCTGCTGACTCCTCGATTCTTGGGAGTGGGGCAGAACGACGGCGTGGCCTCACTTGGGGTGCTGCCTTCCTACCCGGGCCCTCGGCCGCGCCGCTGCGGCCCGCGCTAAACCGTGGCCAGGCCCTCCACGGGGGAGAGGCGGGCGGCGCGGCGGGCCGGCATGACCGAGGCCAGCAGCCCGGCCACCACGGCGACGGCCAGCACGGCCAGCAGTTGCAGCCACGGGACATCCGGCACCACGGTGGCGAAAGCCCCCAGCGCGGACTGCGCGCCGAGCCAGCCGTACACCGCGCCCAGCACGGATCCGATCAGCGCGGCGACGCCGGCGATCAGCACGGCCTCTAGGGCGAGCATGCCGCGCAGCTGCGACTTGGTCAGCCCCAGCGCCCGGAGCAGCGAGGACTCCTGCGTGCGCTCCAGCACGGAGAGCGAGAGCGTGTTCGCCACACCGACCAGTGCGATCAGCACGGCCACGGCCAGCAGCCCGGTGACCACCAGCAGCAGCACGTCGATCACCTGGTTGAACGCGGCCCGTTCCACCGCGGCGCCGGAGATCTGGTACTCGTTCACCTCCAGTCCGGCGGCCAGCTCGGTCCGCAGGTCCAGCAGCGCGCCGGCATCCAGATCGCGGTCCACCGAGACCCACAGTTGCGGCAGGGACGAGTAGTAGTCCTCGCTGTCGGCGCCCGGCAGTTCCGGCACGCCGATCTCCGCGGCCACGGCGGAAGAGACCAGCGGCGGCAAAGTCCGGCTGTCGGCCTCGACCACGGTCAGCTCCTTGGCGCCTTTGCTGCCGGTGACGGTCAGGGTCTTCAGTTCGGAGCCCTGCGGCATCAGCACGGTGTTCCCGTCCAGCACCAGCGTCTTGTCCTGCAGCAGGTCCAGCTGCTCCGGCGCCAGCTGGTACACCCCAGTGCGCGAGCCGTGAACCTCGGCGTATCCGCCGTTCGTGACCAAACCGGCGGCCGCAACGCCGTCGTAATTCAATGCGGTGGCCGCCGCCGAAGCATCCAGCGGCTTTCCCTCCAGCGTCACGTCCCCGACGGACAGGTCCACCGGATACTCGGCGCCCAACTGGGAGTCGAAAGCGGTTCGCGCCGTCTGCGCCCCGGTCATCATCATCGTCACCAGGGTCACGCCGATCAGCAGCGCGGTGGCTGTGGCCGAGGTCCGCGCCGGATTGCGCACGGCGTTGACCGCGGCCAGCTTGCCCGGCACACCGGCGGGCTTGGCCAGCGCGCCGACGGCGGTGACCAGCGGCGGGATGAACAGCGTGGCACACATCAGCAGCCCGATGAAGGACAGCATGCCGCCGGGCAGGGCGATCAGCAGATCCGCCGACATTGCGCCCAGCGCGAGCACGACGGCGCCGCCCACCGCGAGCGCGAGGCCCACCGCGAGCCGGACCTTGCCCTTGCTGTTGCCGGCGCGTGCCTCATCCGCCGGACGCAGGGCGGCCAGCGGGGCCACGCGCGTGGCGGCACGCGCGGGAGCCAGCGCGGCCAGCACCGTCATGAGGATGCCCACTACCAGCCCGACGGCGATGGCCGTCGGCGGCACGGCGAGCGTGGCAAACTCGGTGTCCGGCTGACCCTGCAGCACCGCAATGATGCCGCCCATCAAGGCCACCGCGCCCAGCACGCCCACGACGGAGGAGGCGATGCCCACCAGCAGCGCCTCGGCCAGCACGGAGCTGCGGATCTGCCTGCGGTCCGCCCCGATGCAGCGCAGCAGAGCCAGTTCCCGGGTCCGCTGGGCAATCAGCACCGAGAACGTGTTGGCGACCACGAGGGCCGAGACCAGAAGGGCGACGAGTGCAAACGCCAGCAGGACGATGGTCAACTGATCGGTGCCGCCGGTCAGGCTGGCCACCACTTCCTTGGTCTGTTCTGCTGCGGTGTTCACGGAGGCTTCGGGGAATCCGGCGTCAGCCAGAGCGGCGGTTACTGTTTCCTTGATGGCGGCCGTGTCGGCGCCCGCGGCCAGATCAAACTGGATGTTGCGCAGCCACGAATTGTCCGCGCCCGCCAGCTGCTGCCGCAGGGCGTCAGTGACGAAGAGCTGAGGCTGGCCCATCATGAACGGGTCCTTGGACGGCTTGACGATGCCGGAGACCGTCAGCGCGGTCCCGGCGGCAGCGACGTCCTCGGCGGCGACCATGCCGGCTGCCGGAGCCAGTTCCAGCTTGTCGCCAACGGAAAGTTCCTGTTTCACCGCGGTTCCGGCGTCAACGGCCACCTCGCCGTCGCCCGGGAGCGCGCCGTCCAGCAGCTCAAGGTTTTCCAGCCCGGCCGGCGCGGTGTTCTGCAAGGCGCCGTAGCTGGCACCGGCTGCGGAGCCGAAAGCGATGGACGACTGCTGGTGCGCGTACACCTCGCCCACGCCCGCCGCTCCGGTCACGGCGTCGAGCGCGGAGGCATCCAACTGCTTGTCCGGACCCTCCGAAACCACCAGGTCCGCGTTGCGGAAAGTGGCGCCGATGCTGTTGCCCAGCGATGCTTCCGTGGAGGAGTTGACCATTAGCGTGGCGGTCAGGAAACCCACCGCCATCACCACGGCAAGCCCGACGGCGATGAACCGCCGCGCGTGCTGCCGCACCTGTGCGAGTGCTACCTGCAACATGGACTACGCCCCCAGCTTGGCCAGGGCGGCCAGGATCGTGTCGGTGTCCGGGCGGTCCAGCTCGCCAACCAGGGCGCCGTCGTTCATCAGCACCACGCGGTCCGCGTAGGAGGCGGCCACCGGATCGTGCGTGACCATGATGATGGACTGGCCCATCTCCTGGCAGGACCGGCGCAGCAGCGAGAGCACTTCCGCGCCCACCTTAGAGTCGAGGTTGCCGGTGGGCTCATCGCCGAACACCACGTCCGGACGGGTGAGCAGCGCGCGTGCTACGGCCACCCGCTGCTGCTGTCCGCCGGACAGCTCGTGCGGGCGGTGCGCCAGCCGGTCGGTCAGACCGAGCGTCTCGGTGACATAGCCGAACCATTCCTTGTCCACCATGCCGTTGGCCAGTGAGATGGGCAGCGTGATGTTCTGCTCCGCGGTCAGCGTGGGCACGAGGTTGAACGCCTGGAAAACGAACCCGACGCGCTCGCGGCGCAGCTTGGTCAACTGTGAGTCGTTGAGTCCGGTGATCTCCGTGCCGCCGATCCAGATGTTGCCCGAATCAGCGTTGTCCAGCCCGGCCAGGCAATGCATCAGGGTGGACTTTCCGGAGCCGGACGGGCCCATGATCGCCGTGAACTTGCCGGCGTCGAAGCTGGCGTCCACGTCCTTGAGGGCGTGCACGCGGGTATCTCCCGTGCCGTAGGTCTTGTTCAGGCCGCGCGTGGCCGCGGCCGGGGCGGCGCCGTCCGGGGCAGCGCCGGCGAGTTTTTGCTCAGTTCTTGTGGTCATACCCCTACGGTATGGAATGGGCGCCCCGCAGCGGATCCGCCGGCGGGCTGGTATTCGCGGCCGCGCCGCTCATACCCAGGGTGGAGAAACCGCCCCCGATGCGCCCAGGTATGGCTCCCGGAGGTCGCCACCGGCAACCGCACCGGCAGTGCCCCGTCAGCAACCGCGCACGGGGAGCGCCCTCCGGCAAAACCGCCAGGGCGGGGTAAATCGGTGAGGGCGCCGTCCATGGGGGGTGCCCTCACCGATACACCCTGCACTCGCCGGAACGGACGGCGCCGAAGACGGGAACCGAACCGGGCCGCGAAGACCGACGGTGGTCGACCACGCGAGCGTTAGCGAGTGCGCGGAGCACCGCGCGGCGACCCCCGGTGGAGACCCCGGTGGAGACCCCGGTGGAGACCCCGGTGGAGACCCCCGTGGAGACCCCCGCGAGACCCGCCTGAAGACCGGGCCGGACCTGAACACCGGGCCAGCCACGACGGCGAGATCAGCTCAGGACACGCCAGAACTGGTGAAACCTTTTGCACCCGGCGGTGCAGCGTGGAATATGGAGGCATGAAGCTTGCCCGGATTGCCACGCTGCCCCTTGTCTCCCTGCTGGTTTTGACTGGCTGCGCCCCGAAAGATGAGCCTGCGCGCCCGATGACGTCGGCGACGGCGACGCCCGCACTCACCACCGGTGTGGAGACGGGGGACATGCCGGCTGCGCTGGCCAAACTGGCTACCGCGATCTACGAGGGCGGCGACCTGAAGGCCAACAAGAAAACCGCAACTGCGCTCGCCGACCGCACACCGGTGGACACCAAGGTCACCGTGAAGGCGGCCACCGGCACATGGAACGGGCAGAAGATGGCCGTGCTGACGCGGGACAAGGACGTGACCCTCGCCGTCGAAAAGGACGGCACGTGGACCGCGGTCGGTGGCTGGTGGCCGTCGCTGGACGTCAAGAAGACTGTCCTCGGCGGCAAGCGGCACGTGCTGCTCATGGGCTCCGACGCGCGGGAGGAGAAGGGCGAGAAGATCGGCGAGGCACGGGCCGACGCCCTGCAGGTTATCGGCGTGGACGGCAAGGGTGGCGGTGGCATCCTCGGCATTCCGCGCGACCTGTGGGTGGACATGCCCGGCGGCGGGCAGGCCAAAATCAACGCGGCCATGGTGCAGGGTGGTCCCAAAGCGCAGCAGAAGGTGGTCGCGGACGTCACCGGGCTGGACGTTGAGGGCTACATCCTGACCGGGTTCAACGGGTTCGAGGATCTGGTCGGCGACGTCGGCGGCGTCACCATCGACGCGCCCATTCCGGTGCTCGGCGTCAAGGCGGGGGAGAGCAAGCTCGACGGCGAAGCCGCGCTGGAATATGCCCGCGAACGGAAGACTCTGAACAACGGCGACTTCGGCCGTTCGGCGCACCAAGGCGTCCTGCTGGCCGGATTCGCCGCCCTGGCCAAGATGAACGGACCGGCCGGACTCGTCGACCTGCTCTCCGCCGTCGATCCGCTGGTGGAGACCAACTTGAGCGCCGAACAGGCATTGACGCTGGGCGCCTGGGTGTACAAGACGGACCCGGCGAAGGTCGGCGGCGAAGTCCCCGAACCCGGCTTCGGCTACAGCGCTGACGGCCAGTACATGCTGCCGATTGATGCCCCGACCCGCAAGATCTTCGACTCCTTCGCCGACGGAAACCTGTAACTCGGCGCCCGCAGCCCGAAGTCCACGCCGTCCCCGGTCGGGGTCCGCTGCCCAGACGCGGCGCCTTCCCGGCCTGGCGACTACGGCGCAACAACCCCGGTTTCGTAGGCAATCAGCACGGCCTGCACCCGGTCGCGCGCGTTGAGCTTGGCCAGAATGTGGCCCACATGGGTCTTCACCGTCGCCTCGGACAGGAACAACTGCCCGGCGATCTCTGGGTTGGACAGTCCCTCCGCGATCAGTGTGAACACTTCGCGCTCACGGGGCGTCAACGACTCGACCGCCGCGTGGCTGCGGCTTGCCGCAGGGCCCGACGCGCGCAGCAGCGGGGCCACGTGTTCCAGCAGCCGCCGGGTGGTGGACGGCGCGATCACCGCGTCGCCCCGGTACACCGTGCGGATGGCCCCGAGAAGTTCCTCCGGCGGCGCGTCCTTGAGCAGGAACCCGCTGGCTCCGGCCTGAATGGCGGCCAGCGCGTACTCATCGAGGTCAAACGTGGTCAGCACCACCACTTTCAGCTCCGCCCGGTCCAAACCGGCCGGCTGCGCGGCGGCGGTGTCCAGCAGCCGGGTGGTCGCCTCGATCCCGTCCATGCCGGGCATGCGCACATCCATCAGCACGACGTCGGCGCGCACCTTCCCCAGCGCGCTCACGGCTTCGCGCCCATCGCCTGCCTCGGCCACCACCTCCAGGTCCGGCTGGGAATTAATCAGCATCTTGAAGCCGCCGCGGACCAGCTGCTGGTCGTCAACCAGGGCAACGCGGATAGGGGAGTCGGTCATCGGGGCCTTTCTGGGTCGGGCTGAGAACACGTTGGTTTGGGGCCCGTCCAAGCTGGGGATAGGTCGGAGTTGAGGGACACAATCGGGATCGGATTCGGGCCACACCGAACCTGCTCCTTCGCACGCGGGAGGTTACTTGGCGCGTCCGGCCTCAGGCTTCGGTGTACGGGATGAAGGCGCGGACGGCGAATCCGCCGCCGGTGCGCGGCGCGGCCTCGACCGTTCCATCGTAGAGCGCCAGCCGCTCGGCCATCCCGGTGAGGCCCTGTTGGCTCCCCGCGGAGGCCGGATCCGCGGCGGCGCCCCGGCCGTCGTCGTTAATCTGCAGTTCCAGGCCCCGGAGGCTCCATTCCAGGCGCACCTGGGCGGAGGCCTCCGGCCCGGCGTGCTTGAGGACGTTGGTCAGGCCTTCCTGCACCACCCGGTACGCAGTCAGTTCGGCCCCCGCTGGCATCGAGCGCCTCGGCTCGCCAAACTGCTCCAGCTGCACGTCCAGGCCGGAGCGGCGGACGGTGTCCACCAGGGTCTCCACGTCGGCCAGCGTCGGCAGCGGGCGGGTGGAAGCGATTTCGTCTCCGCGAAGCACGCCAAGCAGCCGGCGCATGTCCTGGAGCGAGGTACGCCCCGTTTCTGCGATGGTTGCCAAGGTGCCGGTGGCAATGGCCGGATCCTGCACACTGGCGTACCGGGCGCCGTCGGCCTGCGTGATGATCACGGAGAGCGAATGGGCCACGATGTCATGCATCTCCCGGGCGATGTGGCTGCGCTCATCCGCCGCGGCCAGGTCGCGCTCCTGCTGCCGTTCCACCTCCAGCCGGCGGGCGCGGTCCTCCAGCGCCTGCACGGCCAGCCGACGGTTGCGCACCAGGTCCCCAAAAGCCCAGCTGACCAACACGACGGCGTCGACCGCCACCAGCGCGACGAGGTAGAGCGGGGCGGTGCCGGCGGTGAGCGGAACAGTGATCATGTAGCGCACAACATACATGGCACCGCCCAGCAGCCCCAAGGCCAGACCGCCGAGGCTGGCCCACCGCGGCCCGTAGGCGGCCAGCGAATAGACGGAGAGCAGCACGAAGATGTGCGCGGGAAGCGGCTCGGCGATGAGGGCCACGTTCAGCAGGGCCGCCGCAGCTGTCGCCAGGCCCGATTGCCAGGCATGCGTGCGGCGCCACGCGAGAGGCACCACCAGGAATGCCGACAGCGCGAAAGCCGCCAGATTGGCCATCGCCAAATACGGCAGCACAAACACCCCCAGCGCAGCCAGCATCAGGATCAGATCCACCTTGCCGGTGTTCGCCTGTAGCCAGCGGTAGATGTTGTGGTGCACGTCCATGATCCACAACTTTAGGATGTCCGCGCCGGCCAACGCGTCATGCCCAGGTCTGATCCTGTTGGGGGCACGAATTACACAGCGGTGCCAGCGCCCCCACCCAGGCCAGGAAGGCCCACAGGCAACCGAGCAGTTCACATAATGGGACAGTTTGCCCAGAATGTGGACGTCCTCCCTAAAATGAATCCATGAGCGCAGCGACTAAGGCATTCTCCCTGGCAGTCATCCCCGGCGACGGCATCGGTCCGGAGGTCGTGGCGGAGGCGGTGAAGGTCCTCGAGGCGGCAACCGCCGGCGGCGATGCCACCTTCGAGCTGACCGAGTACCCGCTGGGCGCCGAGCACTGGCTGGCCACCGGCGAGACCCTGCCCGAGGAAACGCTGGAGCGGCTCCGCAAGCATGACGCCATTCTGTTCGGCGCCGTCGGTGCCGCCCCCGGCGACACCCGCATCCCGTCCGGCATCATCGAACGCGAGATGCTGCTGAAGCTGCGCTTCTCGTTGGACCACTACGTGAACCTGCGCCCGGCCAAGCTGCTGCCCGGGGTGGCCAGTCCGCTGGCGAACCCCGGCGAGGTGGACTTCGTCGTCGTCCGCGAAGGCACCGAAGGCCCGTACGTGGGCAACGGCGGTGCGCTGCGGGTGGGCACGCCGCACGAGATTGCCACCGAGGTATCCGTCAACACGGCCCACGGCGTGGAGCGCGTGGTCCGCGACGCCTTCCGCCGCGCCTCCGCCCGCCGCAAGAAGCTCACGCTGGTGCACAAGCACAACGTGCTGGTCCACGCCGGCCACCTGTGGCGCCGCACTGTGGAGACCGTCGGCACGGAGTTCCCGGACGTCGCCGTCGACTACCTGCACATCGACGCGGCCACCATCTTCATGGTCACCGACCCGGCGCGCTTCGACGTGATTGTCACGGACAACCTGTTCGGCGACATCATCACCGACCTGGCCGCGGCGATCACCGGCGGCATCGGCCTGGCGGCGTCGGGCAATATCAACATGGACCGCACCGCGCCGTCGATGTTCGAACCGGTTCATGGCTCCGCCCCGGACATCGCCGGCCAGCAGAAGGCCGACCCCACGGCGGCCATCCTGTCCGTGGCGCTGCTGCTGGAGCACCTGGGCCTGGCGGACGCCGCCGCGCGCGTGCAAAAGGCGGTGGAGGCCGACGTCGCAGCCCGGGGGAGTGCCGCGCGCACCACCGCGCAAATCGGCGATGCCATCACCGCCGCTTTGGCAGTAGGCTAGTTAGCGGTTACTAACCAAAACCATTTATTGACGCACAAGGGCGTGCCCTCACCGCGGAGGAACCCATGACTGAAACCCTCGAATTCACCCAGCAGCTCTCGGACCGCCCGAAGAGTGACGAGGAGCGCGCCGCCATTTTGGCGAACCCGGGCTTCGGCAAGCACTTCACGGACCACACGGCCGTCGTCGATTACAAGCTCGACGCCGACGGCATTGGCGGCTGGTCGAACGCGCGGATCGAGCCCTACGGGCCCATCATGATGGATCCGGCCGCCGCGGTGCTGCACTACGGCCAGGAGATTTTCGAGGGCCTGAAGGCCTACCAGCACGACGACGGATCCGTCTGGACCTTCCGCGCGGAAGCCAACGCCGCCCGGCTCAACACCTCGGCCCGCCGGCTGGCGCTGCCGGAGCTGCCCGAAGAGACCTTCATCGAGTCGCTGCGCCAACTGGTCGCCACGGACAAGGCCTGGGTCCCCACGGGCGACGGCGAGGCACTGTACCTGCGCCCGTTCATGATCGCCACCGAGGCCTTCCTGGGCGTGCGGCCGGCCCATGAGGTTTCTTACCGGGTGATCGCCTCGCCGGCCGGCAACTACTTCGGCGGCGAGTTGAAGCCGGTGTCCATCTGGCTGTCCGGCCACTACGCCCGCGCCGGCGAAGGCGGCACCGGCGAGGCCAAGTGCGGCGGCAACTACGCCGCGTCGCTGGCCGCCCAGCTGGAAGCCGAAGCCAACGGCTGCCAGCAGGTGCTGTTCCTGGACAAGTTCAACGACAACGCCATCGAGGAACTCGGCGGCATGAACGTGTTCTTCGTCTTCAAGGACGGCAGCCTGGTCACGCCGGAACTCAATGGCCACATCCTGCACGGCGTCACCCGCTCCTCGGTGATCGAGCTGGCCAAGGACCGCGGCCTGGACGTGCAGGAACGCAAGATCACCATCGACGAAT